>JAAYOE010000013.1 GCA_012520455.1 Tissierellia bacterium | reverse complement strand
GTTTCATTGCCTTCCGGCTCGCTGCCTCCAGTTTCATTGCCTTCTGTCTCGTTTTCTTCTGTTACCTCTTCTTCTGTCTCTTCAATTTCTTCTTTGTCCTCTTCAATTTCTTCTCCGCCAGTGTCAGGATTATCTGACTCTTCCTCTGTTTCTTCTTCTTTTTCGTCTTGATTGTCGGCTTTTTCCTCGACTTCACCTTCTGATTCATCCTGTTCTGTGTTGTCCTCGATAATTTCCTCCCTATTTTCATTTTGACTGCCTGTTTCCTCCCGGATATCATCATCCAATATCTCCTGATTATTTGTATCCTCTTGAGCTTCCGTTATTTCTTCGGGAGTGGTTGAATCTTCATTTCCTGTAGTTCTATCTTCCTTTTTGTCATATTTAGACTCAACCCTTTCCCTGCTTTCATTACTTGTTTTATCGGCTTCTTTACTTTCTTCATCGGGAACCGTTATAACTTCGGTCGTATCATCTGTTAAGACATCGCTCTCAACGGGATACTCCGGTTCAACTGTAATTCCTTCACCGGTTAGCAATTGTTCTTCCTTTATTATATTTTGGGCTAACAACGTTTCACTTAATTCTTGCTCCAAATATGATAATTCTGATTCCATGGATTCCAATATCTCAGGATTAGGGACTACTTTTATGTTGCCCACTATTCTTAATTCCTTTTTCCATTTACCATAACTGCCAGACAATAAAAATATGGATATAATTACACTGATAATCAGTATACCTATTTTACTTTTCATGGATTACCTCCGTTTATATATCTTGTTCAAAAGACAATATATACTCAAACCTGTAATTTTCCTCTCGTTTATATGATTTTATTCTTTCCTTCAAATTTTCTATTTGCTGCCCCATGTCTGCTGTATCATAATCTTTGTATTGTTTGGCATCGGTATCATTCTCGGGACATATGTTTAATTCAAAGTTTTCCACATCTCTTTTTCCAAATTCCAAAGCTGATATATCGCCGTCATCCTCGTCAACTTCATCTAATACAGAAGGAACACTCCCTTCGTCTACTATTTTTATTAATATGTTTTCATTAAACTCCGGGTAAACTTCACCTTCTATATATAAGGTATGACCGTCATCTGATAAGGACAAGGACAATTCCCCGTCAGGAAAACTAATCTTATGCTCATCCAGCAGAAATGTTGGCTTTAAAAAACCTGTCGTCACGTTGACTATTGTCCCCATATCGGTGTTCCACCTTGAATATCCGACTCCCAATAAACTGACGCACAATATCAAGCTCATAAATATGATTGCTTTTTTGCCTATCGATTTAAATTTTTTATATTTCATTATACCTGCCTCCATGATAATTTTGCATATTGTTTACAAACAGTGCCGCTTCGATTCTATGGCATAATTCCAGTTTTAATAGTATATTGCTCACATGCTTTTTAACGGTGTTTTCTGTTATAAACAAGCGCTTCGCTATTTCCACATTGCTCAGCCCCTTCCCTAATTCATACAAAACCTCTACCTCTCTTGGAGTTAGTTCTTTAAGGCAGTCCAACTTTTCATAGGTTTCAACCTGACACCTCACTATATCAGGGTCGATAAACTTTTTTCCTCTTAAAACAACACTGATTGCATACAAGATATCTTCCGAAAAAGCATCCTTGAGTATGTAGCCGTCCGCACCTGCTTCTTCTGCTCTGATAAAATCCTCCTTTTTTAATGAAGATGTCAGAATTACAAATTTTACCCCACCTGACTCATATTTTGCCTTCTTTAATAGTTCTAAGCCATCTTCTTCCCCTAAATACAAGTCCACAATACACAACTCGGGTTTTTCTGCATTGATTAAGGTCATTGCTTCTTTTAAGCTTGAAGCTTCCAATACTTTTTCTACATCTTTCTCAAAGGAAAGAGCAGATGATATCCCTTTTCTTACAATCGGATGGTCATCAACGATAAGTATTTTCATACAGCTTCTCCTTTTTTTAAATAATTGGGTATTTTAATCTCTATGACAGTACCTTTATTTAAATTACTTTCTATTAAAATCTCTCCTTGCAGGCTTTCGGTCAATTGATACAGGTTCTTGATGCCTAATCCTTTTTCATTAGATGTATAATTCTTGGAATCAAAACCAATTCCATCATCCCTAATTTTCAGATAAGTCCGGATGTTTGATATATTTAACACTACATCTATATTGCCGGCCTTTCCGTGACGAACCGAATTTCCGATGCATTCACAAATAATCCTGTACAAGGCCTTCTTCATGGAAGTTGAAAGGTTTTCCGTGTTACCTATGATACTGAATGGTATATTGACCTTATTGAGTTTTTTTATATCATCGATAAATTTCTTAATTTCAAGATTAAAACTGTTATATCCCGATTTTTTCCAGCTCAGTCCGTATATTTTGTTTCTAAGTTCCTTCATTACGGTATCAGTCACATTTCTGAACAAGTTCAACTCCTGGATTATGTCGCTTAAAGTGCAATCGTTTATTCTTCTAATCAGGGAAAACATTCCGCAGGACATTCCAAATAACCTTTGCAGTACGCTGTCATGGATGTCATTGGCTATCCTGTTTTGTTCTTCGGTTATCAATAACCTGTGATTGACCTCTTCAAGTTTAAGCCTTTCAAAAGCAGTGGAGATTAATTCCGTCAGGAATTGGAGCTGGTAGATATTGCTTTCATAATCGGTGTTTTCTTTTCTGATTTCAAAACCTAAAACACCGTAAGTTTCATAGTTTGAGGAAACAGGTGCAACCAAAAACCTTAGCCCCGAAAAACAAATTTCCAAAGGAACATCTGACTCAATAATCTCATTTAAATTCATAATTATGTTTTCTTCCATTGATTCTGAGAGTAAACTGTTATTAATGGACATCGTTTCATTGACAATATTATAAAAAAATACGGTATCGGTTTTCGTAATCCCTTTTATATGCTCAAAGGAAATACTGATAATTCCCTCAATATTTCCTTGATTAGCTAATATATTGACTGATTTATACAATTCTTTTGTATGGTCGATGTATTTTAAAATTGTATTGTTTGCTTCTTCAAGTCTTTTGCTTTCCTCTTTAATCTTTTTTATAACCGAAGCCCATGCTTGAATTGCCGCTACTATCATGATATAGCTTAAAACTAAATTTGATTCGTCTATAATAAACTGAGTAGTGCTTAAATTTTTTATAGCTGCATTGTTAAGCAGTATGAATCCTAATATATAAGTAATTATGTTTAACCAATAGTATTTATTATCTAAAAATACGGAGCTTATCAGTAAAGTATTTATTGTATACCAAACAAAGGGGCTTTTAATTCCTCCGGATGGTGCTAAAAGCATTAAATTGCCTATAGTTTCTATAGCTATAAGGGTCATTATATTCTTAGGTGATTTTTCATATGCCGGATACAAGTAAGACAGTATAATTGACGAAATCATAAGACATCCGATAATAATAGCCTTCCTTAAGGGTTCATGTTCCTGATGAATTGTGAGATAGAACAAAGATGTTATTAACAGCGACGAATATCTGTAAGCTAATAATATTTTAGTTTCGTAAGTCTTGTTTGTAAGGAAAAGCTTGAGTTTATTCAATAATTCTATTATCAATTTATTCCTCATCACCGTATGTTTTCATATAACCCGTTATTCGGTACTCAGGCAATAAAAGCCCCAATATAATTATATTGGGTTTTGCGTCATCACTCCTTATGTGCAACAGGCTCTACAAGCACATAATTCAATGTCCCCCTAATAAATAAACTATCACAGTATTTTAAAAAATTATGTCTAAAAAGGTAGGCAGTGACAATTAATTTTTTAAGTTTAAATTTTTTGAAAGCTTATACTATTGTAATTTTAAGTTAGTATAACCTTTTTTTAACAGATTACTCAAAAAAATTTTTGGCGCATTTATTTAATTCTTAAACTCATGAGTGTTTTGTATTAAAAACGATTCTTTTTTAAAGAATCGTCGTCTCTGTAATTTTTGAAAAGATAAGTGTTTTGTATAAAAAAAACGATTCTTTTATTAAAAGAATCGTCGTCTCTGTAATTTTTATCCTTTCGAGAACGAAAAGAACCGTCCCCAAAAAGCTTACTCTTTTAGAGCCATGTTTTTGTATGTGGTGAATATGAATTTTAGACCCTCATACTCATGTATTTCTGATGCATAAGTGAGAAGCCAATCCTTGTCTTCATCGAAATTATGCAAATATGTATCAGCTTCCAATATGGCGTCAAATTTGGTTATATAGGCTTCGCTGCAATATGGATACAGCTGGTTGTACAAATTCCCTCCGCCGATTAAAAACACATCGTCGCTATTGAAATTTTTTATTTCATCAAACAAGGCTTCAATGGAATTCACTATGATACAGCCTTCTTTTTTAAAATTTACATCACTTGTCAAAACTATATTTGTCCTGTTTTTTAAGGGATTTCCTCCCGGAAGGGAAAGCAGGGTCTTCCTGCCCATCACTACTACCTTGTTCATGGTAGTATTCTTAAAAAACTCCATATCTTCCGGCACATTGAACAAGAGCTGTCCCTTGTTTCCAATCCCCCAGTCTCTTGCTGCCGCAACTATCAATTTCATGGCTTCTCCTTTATACCGCTATGGGCACCTTTACTTTAAATGGATTATATATGTATTCATTCAGCTTAAAACTATCAACTGTAAAATCATAAAAATCATCTATACTCTTATCTATTTCCAATGTGGGCGGTTCATGCTCTTCCATTTCAATCAGCTCTTCTATTATGGGGACATGCCTGTCATAAATGTGGGCATCCGCAATCACGTGAACTAATTCTCCGGCAACCAAACCGCTTACCTGGGCCATCATATGTACCAATATTGAATACTGGACCACATTCCAGTTGTTGGCTGCCAAGACGTCCTGAGACCTCTGGTTTAGTATTGCATTCAGCTTATTGCCGGAAACATTGAAGGTCATGCTGTAGGCGCAGGGGTAGAGGTGCATTTCATGCAGGTCCTGGAAATTATAAATATTGGTCAGAATCCTCCTGCTTGCCGGGTTATTTTTTAAATCATACAATACCCTGTCAACCTGGTCAAATTCGCCTTCCTTGTACTTGTGCTTTATCCCCAATTGGTAACCGTAAGCTTTTCCTATGGAACCTGTTTCATCCGCCCAGGCATCCCATATTCGGCTGTTTAAATCATTTACGTTATTTGATTTTTTCTGCCATATCCATAAGAGTTCATCAACTGCAGCCCTGAAATTAGTTTTTCTTAGGGTAAGAATCGGAAAGCTCTCCTGTAAATCGTACCTGTTTACTATTCCAAACTTCTTGATGGTGTGGGCAGGTGTTCCATCCTCCCATCTCGGTCTTACACCGTAATCAGTATCCCATACCCCGTTAGTCAATATATCTTTACACATTTCTTTAAAAATTTTATCTGCAGTACTCATAATTCCTCCCACTCCTTCTGTATTAAAGCTGTTATATCATCCCCGCAAGCCGCCAAATCGGCTTGCTCCACATCGATACAATGAAACATTAGTGCAAAAGCCAAGGCTTATGCTTCATTGTTTGCAATAATTATATATTAGAAGGAATGGTTTTACAAGAAATAAATCAGACATAAATAGGAACCCTTTATTCCAAGTTCCCTCTTATTTCATGGTATTCTCGTTGATAAAACTTTTTATCTGCATTTTTTGCTGAAAATCCGATACCCTTAAGGCATCAGATTCTTCACTTTCGAAATTTTTGAAATATATGCACATGTCGCCGTCTTTAGTATCGTCATACCTTATGCACCTGAAGCCTTTATCGTACATTTTTTTAATCTTCTCTAATTCGTTCATAATCCTCACTCCTATATGCTTTTATATATATTATTGACCATATATAGGAAATTATGACTGTATTAAAGAAAAAACAGGCTTATGCCGTTTGCAGCTCCCTTGCCTCGAAACTTTTTTCATCTAAAGCTTCAAGGACGCTTCTGTCAAACAAGGATTCAACGGAAGGGATTATGACATTGGCCACGTCTTTTAAATTAATCTTGCTGCTGACGCCTGACAGTACCCCTACTCCGATGGCACCGGAATTTAATGCAAAGACCATATCGGTGTAGGAATCCCCAACTATTGCCACTTCACCGGGCTCTAAATCATACATGGTGCAAAATCTCATGCACATATCCTTGTGGGGCTTCATTTTCATTGTGCCGTCATAGGACCCGATAAAGTCAAAGCTGTCATGTAAGTTCAGTTTGTTTATGAAATGCATTGCAGATTGCCTCGAATCGGCAGTCGCTAAACCCATTTTTATATTATTTGAACTCAAAAATTCATATAAGCTCCTTATACTTACAATTTCTTTGAATTCAACATCATCCCTTAAAACTTCTTTCCTCATGAGTTCAACCACGTAGGTTTCAAATGTATTAAAGTCAATATCTATATGCTTTTTCAAGACGGTATGAAGTTCGTGAGCCACATCCTCATGAGACCCATAGGCTAAGGCGCCAAAAGGCTCTACCCCTTTTTCCTTTATTCCGATAGCTCTTTGAAGGTCTATATTAAGTTTTCCATCTTCAATATTATATTCTTTCAGTATTGTTTCGATTACATTGATTCCGGCATTCCTCCACAGGGAAAAATCTATCAGGGTGCCGTCCTTATCAAACAGTATTCCTTTTATCATCTTATCACCTCCTTAAATTCATATTGTTTTTTCGATTTACCAAATCGCGGGAGTACTATTATATTAAGAAGAATCAGAAATGTGATATATATTCTAATACGCTTTGTCTTCCTGAGCGTAGGGAAGGATCTCATGAGATCCTTCGGGCTAAAGCCCTCAGGATGACAAATTTATTGTTCATAGCAATGACATTGACGTGAATTTATATCAAAAGAAAATGGCCGGAAGAGAATCAGGTGCATGAATGTTACATTCCGGCACCTGACTTTTATTTAGGTATATTTATTATCTTTTCTTTGGACTCCCTGTATAAAACAAATTTGCTGCCTATGCTTTGCACATATTCGGCTCCTAAAGCTTTCGCTGTTTCATTTGCAACCGTCTTTGCATCCAGCATGCTGTTTTGTAATATACTCACCTTGACTAATTCTCTGGCATTCAGTGCATCGTCGATTTGTTTCAATACCCCGTCCGTCACGCCGCCCTTGCCTATCTGAATTATCGGTTCAACGGAATTTGCCAAAGCCCTCAGATAGCTTCTTTGTTTTCCCGTAAGCATTTATTCTCCTTTCAATCCACAAAATCAAATTCTACCCCGCAGACGCTGATTAAATCTCCCTCTTTGGCACCAAGATCCCTCAATTTCTGTATTACGCCCTTGTCTATAAGCACCTTTTGGAAATTGGAGAAAGACTCAAAATCATCAAAATTTGTTGACGCAACAAGCCTCTCAAGGAAGTCTCCTTCTGCCGAGTAATAATCATCTTCCTTTGTTACAATGATTGTATCCCTTTCTTTTTTATCCAGTAGACTTTCCACAGCTTTTTCATCAACAAATTCTATTTCTTCTTCAATTTGAAGCAGTCTCTCATAGGCCCTTTTCTTCAAAAAGTCAAGTCCCTGGCCGGTTGCCGCGGATACTGTGATTATTTCGTATTTATCCGAAAATTCTTTTTTTATTCTTTCCGCATTGTCAATTGCTTCCGGAATATCCATTTTATTTAAAACGATAATCTGTTCTTTTGTATTCAGTTTGTCGCTGTATTGCTTAAGCTCATCATTAATTTTATAGAAGTCTTCCACAGGGTCTCTTCCCTCTTGACCGGATGCATCAAGGACATGCAATAGGAGCCTTGTTCTTTCAACGTGCCTTAAAAAATCAAGGCCGAGGCCTGCCCCTTTGGAAGCACCTTCAATAAGGCCCGGGATATCGGCAAGGACATAGCTGTGACCTTCGCCAATTGATACAACTCCAAGGTTAGGTTTCAGGGTTGTAAAGTGATAATTTGCTATTTTTGGCTTAGCGCTTGTTACGGATGCCAATATGGTTGATTTCCCCACATTGGGAAAGCCTACCAAGCCAACATCGGCTATAAGCTTAAGCTCTAAGACAATTTCCCTTTCCTCACCCTTGGTTCCCGGCTGGGCAAAACGGGGAGTCCGCCTTATAGAAGACTTGAATTTGACATTCCCCTTGCCTCCCCGGCCGCCTCTTGCTGCTATATATTCCTGTCCCCGGGTTTTTAAGTCTGCAAGCACTATGCCTGTTTCTACGTCCTTTATCAGGGTTCCCACAGGCACCTTCAAATAAAGGTCCTTTCCGTCAGCCCCGTATTGGTTTTTGCCTCTTCCGTCTTCGCCGTTTTCGGCATGATAATGTCTTTTGTACCTGAAATCCATCAAGGTACGAAGGCCTTCATCGGCAATTATAATGACGCTTCCCCCGTCCCCTCCGTCGCCTCCGGCAGGTCCGCCCATGGGTATGTATTTTTCACGTCTGAATGCCACGCTGCCGTTCCCGCCTTTTCCGGCCTTTACGGTAATTTTTGCTGTATCTACGAACATTTTTATTCCTTTCTACCACTATATGAATAATGCTAATTACATAAGATTCTTCACATCCGTTCAGAATGACAGGCTCCGCCTTCTGCCTTATAAGCTAAAAACGACCTACCATATGGTAGGTCTTTTTTATTATGCTTCTAATTCAACAGGATATACGCTAACCTGCTTTCTTGTCTTATCTTTTCTTTCGTACTTAACCTTTCCGTCAATCAAGGCAAACAGGGTATCGTCACTGCCTCTGCCAACATTAATTCCCGGATGAAGCTTAGTACCTCTTTGTCTGACAAGAATATTCCCGGCCAATACGAATTGCCCGTCGGTTCTTTTTACTCCCAATCTCTTAGAATTGCTGTCCCTACCGTTTCTTGAGCTGCCGACACCTTTTTTATGTGCAAACAACTGTAAGTTTAATTTCAATAACATCTTTACACCTCCTCAAACTTAAGTGTAACATACCTGCTGTAATCTTCTAATAACAGTTCTATTCCAACTATGAAGTTTCTGTATACTATGTCAGTTTTATAATTGTTCTCTTTGGTTCTTAAACTCATCAATCCCGCGTCATCCACCCTGTACTCAATGTCTTCCGGACTGATTCCTGCTACGGTCTTCATTGAATTCAATGCCGTATAAGACAAGATGGAAACTGACGCACACACTATGTCAAATCCTTCTTCGGCGTAATCCGAATGTCCTTCAACCATAAAACCTTTGATTTCATCTCCGGTTTTATATATGGTAACCTTAATCATACTTAGCCTACTATTTTCTCAATCTTAACCTGTGTATAGGGTTGACGGTGGCCTTGTTTCTTTCTGTAGTCTTTTTTGGGTTTGTATTTGAAAATTATTATTTTCTTGGCTTTACCCTGGTTTTCAACTGTTCCTTCAACCACAGCTCCGTCAACATACGGTTTTCCGACTTTCAGATTTCCGTCATCGGCTATCAATAAAACCTTATCGAATTTTATTGTTTCACCTGCAGCGATATCAAGTTTTTCAACTCTTACAACATCGCCTTCCTGAACTCTATATTGTTTACCGCCTGTTTCGATAATTGCGTACATGATTTACCTCCTCTTCCCAGTCTCGCCATTGCAGGTACTCATCGTTTAAAACCTGTTCCGTGCGGCTCTAACAGCTTCTTATTGTATCAAACCGTAAAATGTTTGTCAACAAATATTTTCCTTATTATACAGTGTCTTTAATACTTTCGATGTAATCTATGCTTCCCATTTTCCCCACAAGAATTTCATCGGACAAAATATTTGAATCCTTCTTTACATGTATTCTAATGTCATATTTTTTTTCGATTTCTGCTATAATATCCAGACAATTTTTGATTATTTTATGGTACAAAATACATCCCACTTTTAATATTACGGCTTCCGCTGACGTATTGTACTTAATATTCTTTATTATTGTTTCTATTTTAATAAATATATATAGTTTTGAAAGGCTTCTGCCGCTCCCCCTGCAGTGGGTGCATTCTTCCGTGATTAGATTATAAAAGTTTTCCGTATTCCTTTTTCTTGTGATTTCCATAATATTAAGTTTGGTCATTCCCACAACTGCAGTCTTGGTTTTATCATCCCTGAACAGGGCCTTGGCCTTGGCTGTGATGAGGGCAAGGCTTTCTTCCTTCTTGACATCAATGAAATCAATTAAAATTATCCCGCTTATATTCCTGAGCTTAATCTGCCGTGCAATCTCTTCAAGGGCCTTAAGATTGATGGCTAAAGCCGTTTCTTCCATATTGCGGCTCCCCGTGTATTTGCCGCTGTTTACGTCAATTACCGTCAGGGCTTCCGTCACGTCAATAACGATAAAACCCCCGTTTTCAAGCTCAACCTTCCTGTCAAAGAGCATTCTTACCTGCCTGTCGATATCAAAGTTTTCAAAAACCCTTTGTGCCTGAATGATTTTAATATCCTTCAGGTCATCTCCCGGCAAAGTTGATATCATGTCCCTGAATTTATCCCTTTCGGCATCATCTTCAACATAAATCTCCCCCACGGAAGAATCTATATAGTCCAAAAAAAGCCTTTCAATAAGGGAATTGCTTTTATATAAAAGCTTGGGTGCATAGGAATACTTGTATTCTCTTTCTATCTGTTTATATACATTTGAAAGCATCTTATATTCCTTTTCTATTGCTTCCTTGGAGCACCCCTTGGCAAAGGTCCTGATTATCATTCCGTTTCCGTTTGTCAATACGTTTCTGCCTATTTCTTCAAGCCTTTTTCGCTCATCCGGATTTGTTATCCTTCTTGAAAGGTTCACATCCCGGCTATTAGGGATAAAGGCAATGAATTTCCCGGAAAGCGAAATATCCGTTGTAACGGATATGTTTTTCTCCCCCATGGGTCCCCTGACAATCTGAACCAGGAGTTCATCCCCGATTTTAAGCACCTTGCTTATACTGGTCACATCTTTTTTCTTAATATTTGCTTCCTTCAAAAACTTATTGGAAAGCAGGTCATCCAAGAATAAATAGGCATTCTTATCAAGGCCTATATCTACAAAGGCAGCTTCCATGCCGGGAAGAATATTCATTACCCTTCCCTTGTATATATTGCCCACAACATTTTGGTTATTATTAATTTCAAAAAGATAATCAATGAGCCTGCCGTCCTGTAGTATAGCCACATGATTGAAGAAGGCCGACTTGCTTACCAAAACCTGCTTCATAGAATCTCCTTCATTTCCTTATCCAAGGCATCCACTTTCAAAATGGTGAAATATTCGAATTCAAAGCCCTTGTCATTCAAAAGCCTGATAAACTCTTCAACCTTCATGCTTCCTGTCTCCTGAGTTTTAAAGACAGCCATTATCCTGATTTTTTCATTGACCTTTTCAGCCTTTAAATAATGGATAAGGTCCCTGGTATTTAACTCCTTGGTTACTGACTGATTTTTTTTGTTTTTCTTCTGTCTTTCAAAGATTACGCCTTGGGTGAGCATTTCGTCAAAATACTCATTTAACCTGTTTACATCGATATCTCCCTCAACATTTATCAGATACCGGGCATAGGCACACCTCTTCATTATAGAATCCTCATCCTCTGAATATGCTGCTTTGAGTATCTGCATTTCCTTAGGCATCACGGCATTCATTTTCTCTATGAATGCCTGGGGCTCAATTCTTTCACTCAGTTCAACTTCAAAATATTCCCCTATACTTTCAATCCCCAAGGACAAGGGATATCCGAAGGAGGTTTTCATGTGAGGATTAAAACCTTCCGAGTATTTAGCCTTTATGCCGGCCCTTCTCACGGACCTTTGAATGAATCTTAAAACATCTAAGTGGGAAATGTATTTTAAATAACCGGTCTTGCTGTATTTACATATTATTTTGCACATGAGGGCAGGCACCTCCCCATAAATTGTAGTTGACCCCGCAGTTGGTGCATTTAATCCTGCAGTCAGGAGTAGTTGCAATGCTTAATGCTTTTTCGTATTCGCTTATTAAATATTCCTTTTTAACCCCTATATCTATAAAATCCCAGGGAAGGACTTCCGTCATTTCCCTTTGTCTCAGAGCAAAAAAATCCGGGTCTGTATCGGTTTCCTTAAATGCATCCACCCACTTGTCAAAGTCAAACATATCATGCCAGCCGTCAAACCGGCACCCGGTCTCCCATGCCCTTATCAAAGCCTTTGAAAGCCTCCTGTCTCCTCTTGCAAATACAGCTTCCAAATAGCTCAATTTCGGTTCATGGTAGCTGAAGGAAATCTTTTTATCCTTGATTTCTCTTTGCAGGGCCCTTGCCTTTTCATAAAATTCATCCATGCTGTTTTGGCCTGCCCACTGGAAGGGGGTAAAGGGTTTTGGAACAAAGCATGCGGCGCTTACATTTATTTTTAAGTTGCCCTTTATCTTTTCCTTGGGTCTTTTGAAGAACCTGTCCTTTATCTTGTATGTGAGGTCCTTGATTCCCAAGACATCCTCCATTGTTTCACCGGGCAGACCGATCATGAAATACAGTTTAACCGTCGACCACCCTAAATTAAAGGCTGTTTCCACCGGTCCCAAGATCTGGTCTTCGGTGAGGTTTTTATTAATAAGGTCTCTCATTCTTTGGGTTCCTGCTTCCGGTGCGAATGTAAGCCCGGATTTCCGAACCTCCTGGAGCCTTTCGATAATATCGAAGGTCATCGAATCAAGCCTCAAGGAGGGCAGGGAAATGCTTACATTTTGAGCTTCATATTCATCCAGCAGCTTCAAAGTCAAATCCGGAAGGCAGGAATAATCTCCCGAACTCAAGGAGGTCAGGGATATTTCTTCATGGCCGGTTGACTTTAAAAGGCTTTGAGCCTGGGCTGCCAATGTGCCGGTTTTTCTTTCCCTGACGGGCCTGTAAACCATTCCTGCCTGGCAGAAACGGCAGCCCCTGGTACAGCCCCGGAACAATTCCAAAACCACCCTGTCGTGAACCACATCGATATAGGGCAGGATGCTCTTTTCCGGATAATAGCTCTTGTCTAAGTCCTTAATGATGCGCTTTTTAATTCTTTCTTTGGCATTAGGGTTAAGTACCCTTCTTTCCTTAATGGTTCCGTCCTCATTGTAGATTTCCTCATAAAAAAGGGGAACATAGATACCTTCCAAGCCTGCTGCCTTTTCAAGAAACCTTGTTTTGTCAAAGCCCTTTTTCTTTTCTTCACTGTATAATGTAAGGAGGTCCGGCAGTACTTCTTCTGCTTCGCCTAAGACAAATAAATCAATTATTTCATGAAGAGGTTCCGGATTATATGCGCAGGGGCCTCCGGCAATAATCAAGGGCATGTCATTGCCCCTGTCCTTGGACCTGATGGGTATCTTTCCCAAGTCAAGCATATTCAAAACATTGGTATAGCTCATTTCATACTGGAGGGTAAAACCTACGAAATCAAAAGCCGTCAATTCATCCTTGCTTTCCAAACCATACAAGGGAATCTGGTTTTTTCGCAAAAGGTCTTCCATATCCGTCCAGGGAGCAAATACCCTTTCACACCATACATTTTCCATGTTGTTCATCAAGTGGTACAAGATATGTAATCCCGTGTGAGACATGCCCACCTCGTAAACATCCGGAAAGGCAAAGGCAAATCTTATTTCTATATCTTTATTTTTTACGACTGAGTTCAGCTCGCTGCCGACATATCGGGCCGGCTTTTCAACCTTAAGAAGGTCTCTGTCAAGTTTTTTTACATCTATCATCTCATTTTCCCTTCATTTTCCATAAAATACTATGATATTTTAACATACTGAGCATTAGTTGACAACTTATAATTATTA
Organism: Tissierellia bacterium; assembly: GCA_012520455.1. Taxonomy (GTDB): domain Bacteria; phylum Bacillota; class Clostridia; order Tissierellales; family Sedimentibacteraceae; genus Sedimentibacter. Next base: position 218 of record JAAYOE010000013.1, on the reverse strand, counting down.
TATGATAATTATGCTTTATTAACAAAAAAGAAAACCACCCTAATGGCGAAAAAAGTTGCTTTTATTTATAATAAAACAAGTATACCATAAAAATTAAGTCAAATCAAAGTTCCAGCGTTATTGTAACAAAGTGTCATACTGAGAGCTTTGCTCGAAGATCTCATGAGATCCTTCCCTTCGCTCAGGATGACAACTCGAAGAGATCCTTCGAATGTTCT
>JAAYOE010000119.1 GCA_012520455.1 Tissierellia bacterium | reverse complement strand
TTTCCTTAAACTTTGGAAAGGTTGGAGGGATGTTCCTATCCGTATGTTTATCATTCTTCTCCCTCACTACCATAATAGGCTGGTATTTCTTTGCAGAATCCAATGTAAAATTCTTGTTTAACGGAAAACCCTCAACAATAAATGTATTTAAAGCGGTAGTGCTGGCAGCCTTGGTGGCGGGAACCTTGATTGACGCTACATTTGTATGGCAGCTGGTGGATTTGACTGTAGGGATAATGGCAATACCCAATATAATAGCTTTATTTGCCCTGTCCAGGGACGTCCGTTCCATATTGGATGACTATGATTCAAAGGTACTGGATGGAAATATTTGCTGGGAATATGAATATCAAAACATAAAAGAAAGAAGAAAGAAAAAGCCTTCTTTAAAAAAGGCATTTGGCACCACAATTATAAGTTAAGAATGAAATTCAAATTAATAACAATAAAGATTCAGGCACTTCAGATGAAGTGCCTTTATAGTTAACGGGTGATAACATTTCTGAGGTCTCTTTTTTTCTTGTTTTTTGCTTCATACATGGCTGAATCGGCATAGAGGAACAAGGTGTCAAAATCATCGGAGTCTTTAGGATACCATGCTTTTCCCATTGAAATACTTATCTTGCTCCTATGATGTCCTGATAAATCAATATAAGTGCTATTTACAACCTTCCAGATTTCTTCTATAAGAATTTCTATTTCTTCAATGCTGTCATAACCATAAATAAAGGTTACAAATTCATCCCCTGACCGTCTTGCAGATATCACATTCTCACAGTTGAACTTCTTTAAGCAATTTGCAAATGCAATCAGATAATTATCACCGATGCAGTGGCCAAAATTATCATTTATAAGTTTTAGGTCATCTAAGTCCCATACCAGCATAGCCCCTGTCTTCAAATCCACTTGCCTTTTCACCAATTGTCGCAGCCTGTTTTCAAAACCCCTGCGGCTCAAAAGGTTTGTCAATATGTCATAATCTCTTTCCTTTTCAATTCTCTTTGACAATCGGGCACTGAGATTCTCAATGGATTCCGCCAACTCATCAATTTCGTCAATATATGTTTTTTGAAGGCGTATGGGTGTGTTGGGGTCGCTTTTACGCAAGGATGATACCATTTGCTGAATGGGAACCGATATGAACCGGCTAAACCAGAAAACGCATACAATGCATATTAGTGCAGCTATCAGCATTATGGAGCTCAGGGAGTTTTCTACGAAATAATAATTAGCTAGCAGTTCATCGGTTTTTTGAATACCTAACAAGGCCCATTTTTCATTTTCAAAAGGCCCATTATAGCTGTAAAGTTTGAGTTCCTGACTGTTTAAACATATTTCATCATTGTACGGCGCTCCGGTATTCACATAGAAGACTCCATTCTCACTTTGGCTTGGCAGGCTAATATTTTGAGACAAGATGGAAGCTTTATCGTAGTATTCCCCCTTGATGAAATATGGTTTATAATTCAAGCCGTCTGTAGTTTTTGCCAGGATATATGCCCGGCTTGAGTTCCTGTTTAATCCATTGTAGCTGTAGCCTTTCATTAAATTATTTTCATTTATGCCTATTCCCATGACACCAAAAACTTCTCCCTTTGAGCCGATTAAGGGAACTGAGCAGGATAAAACCCCAAAATCCCTTTCATTTATGATATATGTCCAATAGGCAAAGTTTCTAAAGTTTAAACTGCCGCTCTCTTTAGCTTTTAGCAGGGGTCTGAAGAAGAAATCGCTTGATTCCTCATCTTCAAATAAAAATCCCGGTTGCCAATAAATATCCAGTGGCAGCTTTAATCTTTTGGAAATCGTCGATATACCACGCTCATAAATCAAATTTCCATAATTTGGAACATAGGTTCCCGGCTCGCTGTTCCTGATATAAATCCCTGCCCTCATTTGGGTATTATCGTAAGACCCGTATCCGTCCAGGATCAGAAATATATCTGTGGCGTCGCTGATGCTTAATGTATCAATTATGGAATCAGCCATATTATCCAAAATATCTTGGTTTAGGTCCGCATTATACCGGATATCCGATAACTTATACCCTTTTGCTTTGACCAATTCCTCAATTTTCCATCTTACCTGTTCAGCCCCCTGATTAAGAGCATTCTGTTTTCTAAGCAATGAACTTTCAAGATAATTCTTGTGGTTAGCGATTTGTTCTTCATAAGCTGCAAAAATATTGGTGCGCAGATTTTTTAAGATGTAACTGTTGATAAATAGCATAAAAAGTCCTACCACAATCAGTAAAATTGCGAGGACCGGGACAAATATTTTCTTAAATATTGTTCTGCTTTTATCCATATTGTTTTCCTTCTTTCTTGTCATTTATCAAATCTCCAATTCGCTTATAAGATTTGCAGACCATTCTTTATAACAAGTTTCTAAAAAACCGGCTCTGTCTTCTATTGGTGTCTCATTATACCGGTCTTTGCAGATTTCCAACCGGTCGGTTAAGTATTCCGTAATTATTTTTCTTTTGGTACTTCCTTCTTCGAAGGCTATGGGAGCATATAAATCGGAATTAAGAATTGATTCCAGGCCCAACATTGTATTTTCATAGACCAAAGAACCTTCACCTATATTCATGCTGATTAATTTTTCTTTCATCCGCTCTTTTATTCTTTCGTTTGTCTTTACGGGAAAATAACCGCTATCAACACAAAATCCGATATTATTCTCCTCAAGGGTGAACCATTTTAAAAATTCAATGGCAGCCTTTTCTTTTTCAGTGGAAGATTTTGTTACCGACATGCCTGCACCTTGCTGGACTGCGGTTTTTTTGGTTCCTTCAAAATCAGGCAAGGGCAAAACTACAACTTCTATCGGATAAGTTATGCCGCTTTCAAGGGTTACCTCTTGGGGGTAATAAGATACACTGGAAGTTGAGGCTGCTGCCGCAATAATATCACCGGTTTTAATATCATCGCTTCTGAACCTTCCAAAGGCGCCATAATAACCTAAAATATATGGCTCGCAATAGCTTGTCCATATTTTTTCAAGAATATTTTCATCTAAGATTAGCTTGATACCGTCATTGGTTTTTTGGAAAATATCGCTTCCCAATTGGTGGAAGCCCACCAGCATGAAGTTAGCGGCTGCATCCCTTCCAAAAAAAGACTTACCCTCAGTCCACTTATGGTAAGCTTCAGAAACCTCCCTTATCCCTTCCCATGTTGAAAGGACGGAAAGGTCATATCCGTGTTCTTCTGCAAATATATCCCAGTCAGTCTTGTTCAGATATAAAAGCTCTGTTGCTTTCGCCACAGGTAAAATAAACAGCCTGTCTTTTGTAAACCGGCCTTCTTCCAAAAAGTAAGGATTGTATTCCTTTAGCTCTTCTTCTGTCATGTAATCGCTGATATCTGCCAATAGCCCCATTTGTTGCAACTTTATAGCCGTATCCGAATAGGTAGAAAAAATATCCGGCAGCTTTTCGGCTCCTAACTTTTCTTCGGCTGAAGCAGTGATGCTTTCCTCTAAATTTTCTATACTTCCTTTGGATTCAGCCTTTACGGTAATACCCTTACTAAATCCTTCGGTATGGTTAAATTCATCAATCAAGGCATCAAAGGCATCTTTTTGCTGCCCGTTGTAATAGTGCCACAGGGTTACCGTCACCGGCTTTTCAATAACTAGTCCTATATTGTTTTGGAGGCATCCGGTAAGAAAGATGCCAAATAATAAGAATAATGCAATTAAGCTCTTTTTTTTCATGAAATTCTCCCCCGGCTTAGCAAACGCAAGCTGTAAAATTATGTAAGAATATTTTAACACAAAATTTAAATAAAATAAAGACCATATTAAAGGTTACAGGGAGAGATTTTTGTTCACTTTTTTGCAAAAAATGGTACAATATTAGCATAATTAAATAAATGTTCGCACATTCTATTTAACAATAAGGAGGAAGTAAGATGAAAAAAGTAGAAGTTGCAAAAGGTATACATTTATTGACAATGAATGTAAATGACATGCTCTTTGAAGGAATATGGGAGCTTGCCAACGGGGTAACCTTGAATTCCTACATAGTGAAGGGAGAAAAAACTGCAATCATAGACGGAGTCATAGGCTGGGACGGGGTTCCGGAAACCCTTTACGGTAATCTTGAAGAAATAGGTACAGACCCTAAGGATATAGACTATTTAATAGTAAACCATATGGAGCCGGACCATTCCGGATGGATTGAAAACTTTGAAAAGATAAACGATAAGTTTACCATTATATGTACGGATAAGGCTGCAAAATTAGTATCCTCTTTTTACAACAATGATAAGGTCCGAATAGTAAAAGAGGGAGATAAGCTAGATTTAGGACAAGGTAAGGTATTAAGCTTTCATCCGGTACCAAATGTACACTGGCCTGACACCATGTACACCTATGAGTCAGAAACAAGGACCCTGTTTTCATGTGATATGTTCGGGGCTTTCGGCAGCATGGGAGACCATCACTTTGATGATCAACTGACCTTGGAAGAAGTCGAATTTTTTGAAAATGAAGGCATCAGGTACTATTCAAACGTAATGACGACATTTACTCCAATGTTAAAAAAGGCAATTCAAAAGGCTGAGGAATTCGATATAGATATCATAGCCCCGGGACACGGCCCCTTATACAGAAAGAATCCGCAAAAAATCATAAATGACTATAAGCGTTTCAGCCAGTATGCAGGGGGAGGAGGCAAAAATGAAATCAGCATCTTGTGGGGCTCAATGTACGGCATGACGGAAAAGGCGGTAAATTTCGCCGAAAAGGTCCTAAAGAGAGAGGGGATTAAGGTAAATAAGCTTAAGATGCCCTTGGAGAGCGATAGTGAAATGATTGCTACCGTTTTTAAGTCAGCAGGTGTGATAATTGCCGCCCCGACTTATGAATACAAGCTCTTTCCGCCGGTGGCTTCAGCGATAGATGAATTGGGAAGGAAGAAGGTTTCAGGCAAGGCTGCTTTCAGGTTCGGCTCATACGGTTGGTCAGGCGGGGCGGAAAAAGAGTTAAAGGAAATCATAGAAAGAAACAATATGAAATGGGATTTCTTAGAGTCAGTAGAGTTTGAAGGCGCACCAAAGGAAGAAGATTTGAATAAAATCGAAGAAAGAGTATTAGAGCTGATAAATAAAATGAAGGATAAGGTAGTTGAATAATCAATGGATATCAAAAACAAAAATACTGAGCCTGAAGACAAGGGACACAATTTTGAATACTTAGTAAGTGCCTGCCTCTGCGGAGAAAAAACAAGATATGACGGAAAGGCTTTTGTTAATGATAAAATCAAGAGATTGGTTGACCGGGGCAAGGCTATAATGATATGTCCGGAAGTGGAAGGCGGATTAAAAGTACCCCGGCTCCCCTGCGAAATTAGAAAGGGAAGGGTAGTCAATACTGCTTTAGAAGATAAGACGGAAAACTTTGTGGATGGGGCTCATAAGACATTGGAACTTGCAAAAAAGTACGGGATAAAAAAGGCCATACTAAAGGAAAAAAGTCCATCCTGCGGAA
>JAAYOE010000118.1 GCA_012520455.1 Tissierellia bacterium | reverse complement strand
TATTATTAATATAAAAATGAAGGATTTGGAAGGGGACAGCGCCTATGCCCGAAATTCAACGATGAATCCGGGCCGGACAGGGGCTGTCCTTTTTTTGCAAGATTAAATTAATCAGATTCATTTAACCCTAAAGTATTGCAAAATAAGCTGATTCGTATTAAGATATAGCAAACAATCCTTGTAGTATTAATGGTTTCAGTGACGGCAACAACAAAATATTGGAGGGATACGGGTGGTTAAACACAACATAACGGCAGGACTTTCGACTATTCATAAAAGGGAGGGCACTGTCCGGGAAAAGTATATATATTCAGGTTCCAGCGACTCCTTAGACTACCTCTTGTCAACCCCTGAAGTGCTGGACATCATTATCGAGGCATCGGTAAAAATGCTTGACCCTATGCTGCCGACAGGATATATAACAGTGGGCAAATATATAGAACTGTCTCATGAGCATCCTACTTTGACACTGACCGGGGGAGCCATAACAACAATTCTTACTGTAACGGAAGTATCCGGCAACAGGATTTTTCTGGATTTTTCATGTTACGATGAAATTGGTTTGATATGTAAGGGCTTGTATGAGAGAGCTGTCGTAAACAGAGAAAAATTGATGGAATCAACATACAGAAGAGCCCAGAGCAAAAAGTAGGAGACAGGTTATGTTTAATATAGAGCCTTTGGCCGCATTTATTTCTATTCTTGCCATTGCTTCAGTTTTTATATTTTTTATCAGGAAAGAATTAAGTTAAAGGAGTTGCCATGAAGGATATTACTTTTGCCTTTTCGGTATATTTATTGGGATTTGCGGTATCGGTAATCATTGCAGGTTTAATTAAACTGATTCTTTTCATGATCAGAAAACTCTCAGGAAAAGAGGTGGTCGGTTGAATTTTATAAATCTTTTTCAAGGTGTCGGAACCCTCTTCGTTCAAGAACCCAAAATTGCAGCAGCAAGGATTGTGCTTATAATACTCGGAATTATATTGGTTTATTTAGGGAAAAAAGAAATATTAGAACCTCTTATCATGATCCCCATGGGCTTTGGAATGGCAGCAGTAAATTCCGGCGTCTTGTTTCTTTCCGCTTCACAAATAGGAACCATTTTCCTGGACCCCATGGCGACAAATACCCATGAGCTTATGAATATCTTGCAGATTGATTGGCTGCAGCCTGTTTATACCTTTATGTTCAGCAATGGCTTGATTGCCTGCCTGGTCTTTATGGGCATAGGAGTAATATCGGATGTAGGAAGTGTTTTAAAGTATCCCTTTACGGGGATGATGATTGCAATGTTTGCTGAGCTCGGCACCGTGGCCACCTTTCCCATTGCCCGGGCTGTGGGTTTTACATACGGGGAAGCAGCGGCCATATCCCTTATAGGGGGTGCCGATGGCCCCATGGTCCTCTTTGCATCACTGGTCCTTGCCCAGGACCTCTTCGTTCCTATTACGATTGTTGCTTACTTGTACCTGAGCCTGACCTACGGCGGTTATCCTTTCCTGGTAAGATTGATGATTCCAAAGGATTTAAGAGCTATAGTAATTAAATCTTCAAGAAAAAGAAATAGTATCAGCTCCCAGGAGAAATTAGCTTTTGATATAATAGCCTGTATAGTCCTCTGCCTCTTATTTCCCTCAGCATCTCCCTTGTTCTTAAGCTTCTTTTTGGGAAATGCCATCAGGGAATCGGGCATAACAAGGTATGCAAAGCTCCTGGAAGATGTTTTTCTTTACTCCGCAACCTTCCTGTTAGGCTTAACCTTGGGAGTTCTGTGTGAAGCAAGCACAATATTAAATCCCAAAATACTGCCCCTCCTGGTTTTAGGAATGCTGGCCCTGCTCCTTTCGGGGATAGGGGGAATCATTGGAGGGTATGTTGTTTATTTGATAAACGGCAAAAACTTCAATCCCGTGGTGGGAATTGCAGGGGTTTCCTGTGTTCCAACAACTGCCAAGGTGGCACAAATGGAAGTCAACAGGGTTACCAAATTCAGCTTTATATTGGAATATGCAATGAGTGCCAATATTTGCGGCATAATAACTTCTGCAATCATTACGGGAATTTATGTGACCTTGGTGCCCTTGTTGTAATTAAAACTTAAGCTGTTCGTTTTGATGCAATATATACACCGGCAAATGAAACATTATTTATGTTTTAAACCAACGATAAATAAACAAGGAGTAGAAGATGAATTTTTTGTTTGAAGGAATACTATCAGTAACATCGAAACAAGTTATCATGTGGGTAATCGGTGCCCTTTTGATTTACCTGGCAATCGTCAAGGATATGGAGCCTGCCTTAATCCTGCCCATGGGTTTTGGAGCAATACTTGTAAACATACCCATGTCGGGGGTTTTGAACCAAACCTTGGAGGGAATAGGACCTGTAAAGGGAATCATAGACTGGCTCTTTGAAGTGGGAATTGAGGCTTCGGAAGCAATGCCCCTTTTACTCTTTATAGGAATAGGAGCCATGATTGACTTCGGTCCCTTGCTGTCCAATCCGAGACTCTTATTGTTTGGGGCTGCAGCTCAATTCGGAATATTTGCGACAATTACAGCGGCATCCCTCATGGGATACAGTTTGGCTGATTCTGCATCATTCGGAATAATCGGGGCAGCCGACGGACCTACTTCAATATTGGTATCTCAGATACTTAAAAGCAATTATGTAGGCCCCATTGCGGTGGCCGCATATTCATATATGGCCCTTGTCCCCATGATTCAGCCCTTTGCCATCAAATTAGTTACCACCAAAAATGAAAGAAAAATAAGAATGAAATATAATCCTAAGAGCGTTTCGCGAATGACAAGACTTTTGTTCCCAATTATAGTGACGATAATAGCGGGACTTGTAGCGCCGGCATCCGTGTCTTTGGTAGGATTTTTGATGTTCGGAAACCTGATAAGGGAATGCGGAGTCTTAAGGTCCCTGTCTGAAACGGCACAAAATTCTTTGGCAAATCTTATCACCTTGCTTTTGGGAATCACCATATCTGCCAGCATGAAGGCGGATGTCTTCGTATCGGTTGACACTATTAAAATCATGGTGTTGGGCTTATTAGCCTTCATATTTGATACGATGGGGGGAGTCATGTTCGCAAAATTCTTAAACCTCTTCCTGAAGGAAAAAATAAACCCTATGGTAGGGGGAGCAGGGATTTCTGCATTTCCCATGTCAGCCAGGGTTATTCAGAAAATGGGTCTTGAAGCAGACCCTCAGAACCACCTCTTGATGCATGCGGTGGGAGCAAATGTGGCAGGACAAATAGCTTCTGTTATTGCAGGCGGAGTAATAATCGGCTTGGTGCCGACCTTGTGGTAGGAGGATGAAAATGAACGGAAACGTATTAGCGTCTATAAAATTGATGGGTATGGGAATGACTGCAATTTTTTCGGTAATTATAGTAATATACGCTGCAGTAAACTTACTGCACAGATTTACCGACAAAAAACCTGATAAAAAAACACAATAGACATGAAGTCAGATTAAATATTTAAACCGGAGGGAAGTATGGATAAATTAGCCGAGCTAAGAGAAAAATTAGAACAAATAAGGTCAGGCGGCGGGCAAAAAACGGTTGATAAGCAGCACCAAAGCGGAAAGCTTACCGCTCGGGAAAGAATTTTAAAACTTTTGGACCAGGGAAGCTTTGTGGAAATTGATGCTTTTGTTGAACATAGATGCACGAACTTCGGAATGGGAAAAAAGAAATTTCCGGGAGATGGGGTAGTATCCGGCTACGGCACCATAGACGGCAGGTTAGTATACATATTTGCACAGGATTTCACCGTAATGGGAGGAAGCCTGGGTGAAATGCATGCGGCAAAAATCGTTAAAACCCAGCAGATGGCCCTAAAGGTAGGAGCCCCCTTAATCGGAATCAACGATTCCGGCGGTGCCAGGATACAGGAAGGGGTTGATGCCTTATCCGGCTATGGTAAAATATTTTATAACAATACCCTCGCATCAGGGGTAATTCCCCAGATTTCGGTTATATTGGGGCCTTGCGCAGGGGGAGCCGTATATTCGCCGGCAATCACCGATTTTGTTTTCATGGTGAAAAATATCAGCAAGATGTTTATTACCGGCCCCAATGTTATTGAAACAGTTACGGGAGAAAAGGTATCAGCGGAGGAATTGGGGGGTGCCATGACTCACAACAGGGTGAGCGGGGTTGCCCATTTTATTGATGATACCGAAGAAGAATGTATGGACCACATTAGAAAACTTCTCAGCTTTTTACCCCAGAACAATTTGGAAACTACACCTGTTCAACCGGTTAAGGACGATATAAACAGGACAGATGACAGTTTAAACCATATAATTCCTGACAGTCCCAACAAAGCTTATGATATGAAAAACATTATATTGACTCTTGCCGACTGCGGCGAGTTTTTGGAATACCAGCCCTGGTATGCTCAAAATATAATTACCGGTTTTATGAGATTAAACGGAAAAAGCATAGGAGTGGTAGCAAGCCAGCCCAAGGTTCTGGCTGGCTGCCTGGATATCAATGCTTCAGACAAGGCGGCTCGCTTTATAAGAACATGTGATGCCTTCAATATTCCCCTTCTTTCATTGATGGATGTGCCGGGATTCTTGCCCGGAACCAATCAGGAATACGGGGGAATAATAAGACACGGGGCAAAAATGCTCTATGCATTTTCCGAAGCTACGGTGCCAAAGGTTACCGTCATAACAAGAAAAGCATACGGAGGCTCATACATAGCAATGTGCAACAAGGAATTAGGGGCAGACATGGTATTTGCATGGCCCACTTCGGAAATTGCTGTGATGGGACCCGATGGGGCAGCCAATATAATATTCAAGAAGGAAATTGAAGAAGCAGAAGACAAAAATGCAAAACGAGCAGAAAAAATTGAAGAATACAGGGATAATGTGGCAAATCCCTACACGGCGGCAGCAAGAGGATATGTGGATGCCGTCATAGAGCCCTCGGAAACACGAAAGAGAATAATAAGTTCATTTGACATGTTGACAGGGAAAAGAGAGCAGAGACCCCAGAAAAAACATGGCAATATTCCTTTGTAGGAGGTGGATATGGGCTTATTTAACACTTTATTCAAAAAGAGAAAAAAGGTTGAAGACTTTACAATAGAAAAATCACCGATTCAAATAAAACCTGACCATGACGAGGATGAGATTGCTGCCGTGATAGCCGCAGCCGTGGCAGCCATGGACGAAGAAGATGAAATAGTGGCTGCAATAACGGCGGCCGTATCTGTGATCCTTGGAAAAGGACCGGGTGAATTCATAGTGAGAAATATTAAACGGACTCCCGAAATGGACTCGATATGGGCTCATGTGGGGAGAATACAATTAATGAGATGAGATAAGGATAAATATTAATCCTATTTATTGAAGGCTATATAAACCAAAAAAGAATCTAAACTATACGGAGGTTAAAATGAGAAGATTTAATGTAAAAGTAAACGGTAAAACATATGCGGTAGAAGTTGAGGAAGTAGGAGGAGGCCAAGGCGGATTTACATATCAGCCTGTTCAGCAGGTACCGGTACAGCAGGCCCCTGTGCAGCAGGCACCCGTTCAAGCAGCACCTCAACCTGCACCGGCGCCGGCTCCGGAAGCACCGAAAGCCAAAAAAACACAGCCTGTGGTCGGAGAAGGAGAATTGATGACGGCTCCCATGCCCGGAACAATCTTAGATATCCTTGTGACCGAAGGACAGAGGGTTAACAAGGGCGAGACCGTAATAATCTTAGAAGCTATGAAAATGGAAAATGAAATAGCTGCCATTGCAGACGGAGTGGTGAGCAAGATTTACACTTCCAAATCAGCAACGGTTAACGCAGGAGATTTATTATTATCAATAAGTCAGTAAGGACAATGGCGGGCTTGGTTTTGGGAGATAAGAAATGATAATGGAATTTGAAGGCGTTAAACCAACTATTGACAAAAAAACCTTTATTGCCGACGGTTGCCATATCATAGGCAAGGTAACCCTTAAAGAATATTCAAGCATTTGGTTTAACACTGTTGTAAGAGGAGATGTAAACTCTATAGAAATAGGCAGGTATGTAAATATTCAGGACAATTGCGTAATACATGTTTCAAATGATTACCCTGCGATTATAGGAGATTTTGTGACGGTCGGCCACAATGCAACCATTCATGCCTGTAAAATTGAAGACCATTGCTTAATCGGCATGGGCTCAATCATTCTTGACGGTGCCGTCATAGGGAGAGGAAGCATTGTTGCCGCAGGAGCCGTAGTTAAGAAAAACCACCACATACCTCCTTTTTCTGTTGTTGCGGGAGTACCTGCAAGGGTAATAAAAACCCTGGCCGAAGAAGACCTTTCAAAAATACATTCGCAGGCTTTAAAATACAAGGATAATTGGTCAAAAAGGTACGGGATTTTACCTGATGGGGGCGGAGAGTCATACGATGGAGGGGATATTATATAGGCTCCCCATGCCATTGCTATGAATAACCCGCAGGGAGTCACTGTTATGAATAACTCACAAACTGTCATTACTATGAATAACCCGCAGGGTGTCATTGTTATGAATAACTCATAAACTGTCATTCTGAGAGCTTTAGCTCGAAGAATCTCATGAGACCCTTCGCATACGCTCAGGATGACAATTCAAGTTTATTAAGTAAAGATATAAGAACCACATGTATTCATAAATCAAAGGAGGCACTAATGTTTGATAAGGAGAAGCTCTCCCATTTAAAAGAAGCAAGGCAGAGATGGGAAGTGGGCGTGTTGGCAAAAACATTAAGCAAGGCACCGGAAAGCAAGGCAGAGTTTAAGACTGTTTCCGGGTCTGTAGTTAAGAGATTATATACACCCGAAGATATTGAAGACATTGATTATGAGAGGGATCTGGGATACCCCGGACAGTATCCCTTCACAAGGGGATACCAGCCCACCATGTATAGGGGAAGGCCGTGGACAATGAGGATGTACGCAGGCTTTGCCACTGCCGAAGAATCCAACGAAAGGTACAAGTACTTAGTCAGCCAGGGTTCTACGGGCTTGTCCGTAGCCTTTGACCTTCCCACCCAGATAGGCTATGATTCGGACCATCCCTTGGCTCAGGGAGAAGTGGGTAAGGTAGGGGTTGCCATTGACTCCCTTAGGGATATGGAAATATTGTTTGACGGTATACCCCTTGATAAGGTAAGTACATCCATGACCATAAATGCTCCTGCGGCAGTTCTTCTGGCAATGTATATTGCGGTTGCGGAAAAGCAGGGAGTGTCTCCCGACAAGTTGAGGGGCACCATCCAAAACGACATATTGAAGGAATATATAGCAAGGGGAACTTACATCTTTCCAACCGAGCCGTCCATGAGGCTTATTACCGATATATTTGATTATTGCTCAAAACATGTTCCAAATTGGAATACCATAAGTATTTCCGGATATCACATAAGAGAAGCAGGCTCAACGGCAGCCCAGGAAGTGGGCTTCACCTTGGCTGACGGGATTGCATATGTTGAAGCCGCCATCAAGGCAGGCCTTGATGTGGACACATTTGCCCCCAGGCTTTCCTTCTTCTTTAATTCACACAACGACTTATTTGAAGAAGTGGCAAAATTCAGGGCTGCCAGAAGACTTTGGGCAAGGATAATGAAGGACAGGTTCAAGGCGAAAAACGAAAAGTCCATGATGCTTAAATTCCACACTCAAACTGCAGGCTGCACCTTGACTGCCCAGCAGCCGGACAACAATATTATCAGGGTTGCAATGCAGGCATTGGCTGCCGTTCTTGGGGGAACCCAGTCCCTGCATACCAATTCAAGGGACGAAGCCCTTGCCCTTCCAACAACCGATTCGGTTACGATAGCCCTGAGGACCCAGCAGATTATTGCAAATGAAACGGGAGTGACAAACACGGTTGACCCCTTGGCAGGCTCATATTACATTGAGGCGAAAACAAAGGAAATTGAAGATAAGGCAATGGAGTATATAAATAAGATTGATGAACTGGGCGGGGCAGCAAGAGCTATAGACTTAGGCTATATTCAAAAAGAAATTTCCGATTCCGCCTATAAGTACCAGATGGAAATAGAGTCCTTGGAAAGAATCGTGGTAGGAGTCAATAAATATCAGGTGGAAGAAGAAGCTCCCAAGGGATTGTTGAAGGTTGACCCCATTGTTGCAGAAATGCAGAAACAAAAAATAAATGAAGTTAAAGCAAAAAGAAACAATTTGGCTGTGGAAGAGAGACTCAGCTTGCTTAAGAAGGCTTGCGAAGGAACCGAAAACCTTATGCCTTATATACTCAATGCGGTTAAAGAATATGCTACATTGGGAGAAATATGCGGTGTTATGAGAGAAGTTTTCGGTGAATATGAGCAGGCGGTATTGATTTAGGAGGGGAAGGATGAAGAGACCAATAAGAGTTTTAATTGCGAAACCCGGCCTTGACGGTCATGACAGGGGTGCCAAGGTAATAGCCAGAGCTCTTCGAGATGCAGGCATGGAAGTGATTTATACAGGCCTCAGACAGACTCCTGAGCAAATAGTTGCTGCGGCAGTCCAGGAAGATGTTGATGTCGTAGGGATGAGTTTATTATCCGGGGCGCACAACTATTTATTTCCCAAGGTTGTTGAATTGTTAAAGGAGCAAGGTGTTGATGATGTTCTCATAGTAGGGGGAGGAATAATACCCGACGAAGATATTCCCGGCCTTAAGGAGGCAGGAGTAGACGAAATATTCACACCGGGAACACCGATTGCAAAGATGGTTGATTACATAAAAAATAATGTGAAAAGATAGTTTTGTGTAATCCTGAGGGCGTATAAGATCAAATAACCCGCAGGGTGTCATTGCTATGAATAACTCACAAACTGTCATTCTGAGAGCTTTAGCTCGAAGAATCTCATGAGAGATGACATGTTAATGAAATGGATGGTGAATTGATGCCGTATTCACAATTGATTGAAAAAATGCTGGAAGGGGACAAAAGAGCATGTGCCAGGCTTATAACCGCAGTGGAAAACGACTCGGATGAGGCCGAAAGAATTATGGGGGATATCTATCGATACACTGGAAATGCTCATATAATAGGAATTACAGGTCCGCCCGGGGCAGGAAAAAGCACACTTACGGATAAGATAGTAAAAGAATTAATAAGGGAAGGAAAGAAGGCAGGCGTAATTGCAGTAGACCCTACCAGCCCTTATTCCGGCGGGTCTATCCTTGGAGACAGGATCAGGATGCAGGATTTAGCCCTCAATCCCAATGTTTTCATCCGCAGTATGGGGACAAGGGGTTATTTAGGCGGTCTGTCAAAGCACACTAAAAATGCCTTGAAAGTTTTGGATGCAGGAGGATATGACTATATAATAATCGAAACCGTAGGGGTAGGCCAGTCCGAAGTGGATATAGTCAAAATTGCCGATACGGTTCTAATGGTCATGGTACCCGGCCTTGGTGATGATATACAGTCAATCAAGGCAGGCATAATGGAAATAGGAGATATTTTTGCCATTAATAAAAGTGATTTGCCCGGGGCTGACCGGACGGCACTCGAGGTAAACATGATGCTTGATTTAAACCCTGACACGGATAGGAGGCCTCCTGTCCTAATGGTTACTGCCGTCAAGAATGAAGGCATTGTTGAGTTGGTGAATCAAATAAAAGAGCATTTTATTTACCTTAAAGAAAGCGGCAGATTTGAAGTAAGAAGAAAAAATAATTTAAAAATGGAACTTGTTGAACTTGTTGAAGAAGAGCTCAGAAAAATTGTGATTTCCCATGCAGAGGATGAAAACAAGCTAAACGATGAAGTAATTGAAATATATAATAAAAATAAAAATGTATATGAAGTGAGAGATGAACTGATTAGGGGTATGGGGACACACCTTCATAGGGGATAGACTATGGGGTGACTCAGAGGGAATGTACCCAAATCAGGCGGACACACCTTTGTGGTAAAGTGTCTGAGTATAAGGTTAAGGAAATATTGGAGGGTATTATGGTAAACAAAATTGATCATATCGGTATTGCCGTGAAAAATTTAGAGGAAGCCCTAAATTTTTATGAAAATATACTTGGATTAAAGTCGGCCGGATTTGAAATCGTTGAAGAGCAAAAAGTAAAGGTTGCCTTTCTCCCCATCGGAGACACGGAGGTAGAGCTCTTGGAATCAACCGAAGAAGACGGACCCATTGCAAGATATATCGCTAAAAACGGCGAGGGTGTCCAGCATATAGCATACAGGGTGGATGATATCGAAAAGGCTATAGAAGATATGAAAGAAAAGGGAATCAGGATGATAGACGAAAAACCCCGTTACGGAGCCGGAGGGGCAAAGATAGCATTCTGCCATCCCAAATCCACTCACGGGGTTCTTATAGAACTTTGTCAAAGAGATTAGAGGTTAAAAATGGAATATAAAAGATTTAAAGATACGATTCTGGCCAAAATTGATAAAGGCGAAGAAATAATTGAAAAATTAATGGAAATCTGTGAAAAAGAGAAGGTTAAATTGGCAAATGTCAATGCTTTGGGGGCAGTAGGAGATTTTACCATAGGCTTGTTTAATACATCGGAGAAAAAATACTATTCCACAAATTACACAGGGGATTACGAAATCGTGTCCTTGACGGGAAGTATTTCAACAATGGACGGTAAGTTATACAACCACATTCATATGAGCGCCGGAGACAAGGAAAACAAGGTAGTCGGAGGTCATTTGAACAGGGCGGTTGTCAGCGCTACCTGCGAAATGTTTATACATATCATTGACGGCCAGGTAGACAGGAAATTTAGCGAAGAAATCGGCCTCAACCTTCTGAACTTTAATTAAGAATTTTAGGGACGGTTCTTTTCGTTCTTCTCTGAGAACGAAAAGAACCGTCCCTAAAATTTTAGCTTTCCAGTTCATCTAGGATGCGTTTTTTGTATTTTAAAAAGCTTTCGCTCACTAAGAAGTCCCTGCTCCTTGGTTTTGGCTCATCAACAATTATCTCATCGGTAATTTTACCGGGGCTTCCGGACATGATGTAAATCCTGTCGGATAAGAGGATGGCCTCATCGATATCATGGGTTATCAATAAGCTTGACAGCTTAATCTGCTCCATCACCTTAAGAAACCATTGGTGCATACTGGTTTTTGTTATGCTGTCCAAGGCGCTGAAGGGTTCATCCAAGAGGGCTACCTGGTCGGAGAACAAATATGTGCGAAGGAGTGCGGCCCTCTGCCTCATACCTCCGGAAAGCTGGTGGGGGTACTTGTTTTCAGTACCCTTTAGGCCGAATTCTTCAAAATACTTTGAAGCGTATTCCCTTGCTTTGGATTTTTTCTCTCCCCTTATGACCAAGGGGAGAGATACATTGTCAATTATGGTTTTATAAGGAAGCAGGAGGTCTTTTTGGAGCATGTAGCTGGTATTTCCGGTAGTATTGGTAATGTCTCTCCCGTCCAAAAACACCTTTCCCGAGTCAGGTTTTATCAAGCCTGCTATCACGTTAAACAAGGTGGTTTTGCCGACCCCGCTTACCCCTAATATACTGACTATCTCACCCTTATTCAATTTAATCGAAATGTCTTCGATTGTTTTTTTTCCCTCATAACTGACGGTTATGCTTTCTGTAGTCAGTTTTTCCATTATTTCTCCTCAACTTTTTCTATTCAGGAAGATATTCGTTTGTAAAACCGGTTCCTTTCGGAATTTCTCTTTCAATAAGCTTGTTTTCAAATAACCACCCGTAGAAGGCGTCCCATCTTTCCTGGTCTATGTGTCCCCATTTGGGACCATCTGCAATGTATTGGCCGGCAAGCCATTTTTGGCTTTCAGTAACTATATGAGGATCAAGCTCCGGAGCTGCTTCCAAAAGTATCCCGGCAGCTTCTTCCGGGTTCTCGATGGCGAATTCATAGCCTTTTTTAACGGCTGACAGCACTTTTTTCACTGTTTGGGGATTTGATTTTGCAAAATCATCGTTTACAAACAAGACAGGGCTGTAATAATCCAATTCCTTGCCGTAGTCAGCAAAGTTAAGGAAGTTTGTTTCCAAACCCTTTACCTTTGTAGCAATCCCGTCCCAGGCATAATAAACCCATACGGAGTCAATATCCGTCTGCAAGGCTGTGATAACGTCTGTTACGGTACTTGGAACCAGATCGATTTCCTCAAACCTGCCCCCGTCATCTTCCACTATCTTTTTAATGATGGCTAACTCTATGGGCATATTCCATGTAGCATAATTATGGCCCGGCAATTTGGACGGCCTGTCTATGCCGTCTTCTTTCAAGGAAATTATGCCTGAAGTATTGTGCTGGATTATTGCTGCGACAGCAGTTATGGGCATGGGGGTATTGGATGCGTAATTGGGAGCTAAGTAATCCTGAAAACCAATTCCGAATTCAGCCCCTCCGCCTCCCACTATGGCTTCAGCTCCCCCTTCGGGAGGCTGCATGATTACTACCTCAAGGCCTTCTTCTTCAAAAAACCCTTTGGCCTGAGCAACGTACAGGCCCGTATGATTTGTATTGGGAGTCCAGTCTAACACAATGTCAATCTTTATGCTTTCATCCCCTTGGGGAGTTTCTTTTGCACATGATGGGAGCAAAAGAAGGGATAAAACAGCAATTGCTGCTAAAAATATAACTTTATTTTTCACTTCACCTGCATCCTTTCAATTTTTTTTGTTTTCCCAAGGCATCAGAGCCTTTTTTAAATATGATATCCCATACATAAGGACAAGACTTATGATTGATATGAAAAAAATAACAGCAAACATTTTATCAAAGGAATATGATTTTCTCACCCTGGTCATATATACACCAAGGCCGGACAAGCCTCCCAGCCATTCGGCAATAACCGCACCTACAACCGAATAGGATACGGATATCTTAAGCCCCGAAAAAAAGTGGTTCAAAGCGCCGGGCAGCTTTATATGTACAAAACATTGCATCCTGTTTGCTCCCATGGCCTTTAAGAGATTTAAGGCATCCTTGTCTGCCGAATGAAAGCCCTCCAGCAGGCTTACAGTAATGGGGAAAAAGGTAGTCAGTATTATTAAGGCTACCTTAGGCAGGAGGCCGTATCCCAGCCATAAAACCAAAAGAGGGGCTATGGCTACCGTAGGTACTGTCTGGGTGAGAATGATTATGGGGTATACAGATTTTTCAAACAGATTGAATCTGTCCATCAATACGGCAATTACAAATCCAAGTGCCGTTCCCACCGACAGTCCCAACAAGGCTTCCATTAAAGTTGTTTTTGCATGCCCCATCAATAAGGAAAAATCATTTACAAAAGCCATCACCACATCAAAAGGGGAGGGCAGCATGTACTTGGGGACAAGACCTGATGATGATATGAACTGCCAAAGGGCTAAAATTAATATTAAAGCAAAAACAGATGATGAATCATTTATGATGTTTCGTAACTTTTTCTTCAATGGTTAACACCCCGTCCTTAGGAGCCAGACTAATTTTTACATAGGCGGATACCTTTGGGGCTCCGGCCTTTAAGGCCACCAACTGGCAATTTTTCACGATTTCCATCAAGGTGTCGTAATCTCCTTCGACGGAAGTTTCGCTGGGTCCCACATAATAGTTTAGTCCGGTCCCTTTAATATAATCAATTACTTCATCTACTATACGTACAACCTCTTCATCTGAAGATACATGGGGTAAAACTTGTATTGCAATATTAGCTTCCATGGCAGCTCCTCCTTTAAAAATACTTTGTTATAACAAAAACCTCCCCTGACAATGGGGAGGTACGCATGATTGACTATTTAACTTATGTCTTGTACTTTCCCTACGCCAGCATTATCTGGATCAGGTTCCAAACAGTATAAACTGTTTTAGGGTTTTGAACATTGGAGTAGT
Organism: Tissierellia bacterium; assembly: GCA_012520455.1. Classification (GTDB taxonomy): domain Bacteria; phylum Bacillota; class Clostridia; order Tissierellales; family Sedimentibacteraceae; genus Sedimentibacter. The sequence continues at coordinate 13,329 of JAAYOE010000118.1, read as the reverse complement.
TCGATCTCAGCCTAATTCATTAAGCTCCCCTTAAACTGATAGTAGCACAGGACCTCTTGATTGTCAAATAAAAAAATTATTCCGGGTCTTAATTATTATGTGGTATAATAAGGCACAAGGTTAATTCGGCAACAGGAAAAGGAGAGTTTTATGACTGATTATATTAAATCAAGTTTTATAATTGAAGAGCGGGTAAATATAAATGGCATACCCGCAATAATATTCAGACCAAAGGGAGTAAAAGAGCCGCCTAACCTTATATTCTATCACGGTTGGGGGTCAAACAAAGATACCCAGAGAATAAGAGGGTTTATCTTGGCTGCAGCCGGATATCAGGTTCTTATCCCGGATGCGGTCTACCATGGGGAAAGGAACCCCTTGAAAGATTACGGCAAGGCTTCAGCAACAGAATATTTTTGGGAAGTTATTTTTACCAATATGGAAGAATACACAAGGCTTGAAAATGAGCTAATCTTAAAATACAATGCAGACCCGGATAGAATCGCAATAATGGGCAATTCCATGGGAGGCTTTTCCGCAGCGGGAATATTTACCTCCAATAAGAATATTAAAACTCTCATCGTATTTAACGGTTCATGCTCCTGGGATACCTTTAATAAGATTTATGATGGTGATATGACGGAAAAGATAGAAAGACTCTTAAAAAGAGCCGGAGAAAAAGACCCCTTTAAGCACTTAAGCATGCTGAAGGACAGGCCTATATTAATGCTCCACGGCGACAGCGACAGCTTGGTGCCCGTCGACGGTCAAAGAGATTTTTACAACAAAATATGCCCCTTGTACCGGGACAAGGAAAAGATTAAATTAGTTGAATATCCCCTATTAAACCACTTCGTCACAACCAATATGATGGAAGAAAGCATAAATTGGCTGGGCAGATATTTATAGGGTCATTACTGTTTATTTAAAATATGGAAGGCCTTTTTGTTATTTTTGTATAAGGATTTGAAAACAGGGAAGAGTTTGTCGTATATTTCCGTATTGGAGGCATTGGGCTCATATTTTCTCACGGGTTTGATAAATTTTTTGGATGCGGGAATGCTTTCAACTACCTTAAGCCCCACGGCCGCAGTTATGGCCGCTCCTACAGCCCCTGCGTCCTGAGGATTATCTATGCTTTCGATTTCTCTTCCCAGCATATCGGAAAGCAGCTGGCAGGTGAGGGGTGCCAAGGCTCCTCCGCCGGCTAATCTTATGACAGGTTTTGTTTTAACCTTTTTTTCGATGGCTTCCAATTGCCATTTTAAATGATAGCAAACCCCCTCGATTACCGAGTGAATCATTTCTGTTTTGCCCGTTTCAAGGCCTATATTGAAAAACATGCCACGGGCATAGTGGTCTTCAAAGGGACACCGATTTCCGTGGAGCCAGGGAGTAAAGATGACTCCATTGCTTCCTGCAGGCACATCCTTTACCTTGTCAAGCATGAAATCATACATGCCTTTATACATGCTTTCCGGGTCTTCCCACACCTTTTTTCCTTCCAAAAATACGCCTATTTCATCCAGGGCCAGATGATCCTTGACCCATTCCAGGCACTTGCCGGCTGTTTCAAGCTCAGCGAAATAATTATAGTAACCCGGAACAGCTCCGACTATGGAAGCTATCATATTATTTATATCAAGCCTTTGCTCCTTCACAACAACCGAAACCCAGCCTGACGTCCCCATATAAATATGGGTTTCGCCTTCTTCAACTGCTCCCGACCCGACTCCTATCAGGGATGCATCTCCTCCTCCGGAAAAAACGGGAGTGCCGGGAACTAATCCTAATTCTTCTCCGGCCTTGGGGGTTAAGGTCCCCGCCATGTCGGTGCTTTTGCATATAGGAGGCAGGTGGTTGATATTGACACCCATTAACTTGCACAATTCACTGCTGAATTGCATCTTATCTTTTCTTGTATCATATAAGAGGGTTGCAAAGGCACTATCTTCCGACATTGTGAATTGGCCTGTTGCCCTGCAAACCAAAAAATCCTTAACGTCCAGCCATTTGTAGACTTTGGAGAAGATTTCCGGCTCCTTGTTTTCAACCCACTTATATTTCCAAACCGGGTCCTTAACGCTTGCGGAAACTGCACCGCTTATCAAGACGGACCTAAGAAGCTTATATGCATTTAAGCCTCCAAGCTTAAAGCCTGACATGATGCCGGTTTTCATCTCCTCATGGGCCCGGTTGTCCATGTAGCTCATGGCTCTTCTCACGGGGTCCCCGTTTTTGTCAACCAAGACAAGGGCCTGCATCTGGGCACAAAAGGATATGCCGGATACGGCTTCTTTTTTTATGCCTGAATTATTTATAACCCTCTTGGTGGTCCTGCACATGGCCTTCCACCACTGGTCCGGGTCCTGCTCCACACCCCCGTTTTCCAATACGAATAAATCATATCCTGACATGGCACTTTCAATAAGGCTTATTTTGTCGGAGATTTCAAACAGGCATGTCTTAACGCCGGTGGTGCCTACATCATAGGCGATTACATAAACTGACATCGGAAACTCCTTATATTTAATATAGTTTGGAATACTTTTTCAGGTATACAAACCTCATGAGCATGCTGTCTATAGTATTTATGGGTCTTGGATTGTTAAAGATTCTTGCAGTCAAATATGCGGTAGAATTTTTTTTAAGTATCATACAAACAGCCTCAGCGTCCTTTTTATCAATCCCCCAGCACAGGGCGCCGGTATTCTTTATCAGGGCTGCGGATGAGTTTTTAAGAGCTTTGATTATTTCTTTTTCGTCATCCTTGCATACCTTGGCTTTTAAACCGACAATTTGAGCAAAATCGTCAAGGTAAGGCAGAAGGGGAGAAGGAATTCCGGAGCACGCAATAATTTGAGGGTTGCTGCAGAAAATGAGAGAGCCGCCCTTTTCCTTTGCAGTGTAATTCATAATTTCATTAATCTCCGGGGGCGGAGGATTATCACAATCCGTAGCCTGAGATATGTTTCCTCCCATACTGTTGATGAAATTTAAACATATTCCCTCCAAAGCTTTAGCTGTTTTAAAGCTGATTTCATAATCTCTTCCAAAGCACAGGGCTCCGTGGTGTTTTAAGATTATGGCATTTGATTTGGTTTTTTTAAGGCAAGCAGCTACATTTTTCCGCAGGGACCTTGTCCCCGGCAGGGCATACCTTGAAAAGAGTATTTTTTCAGAAAATATATCCGAAACACACTCATGGGGAACCGGTATTTCATCCAGGCCTGAAGCCGAAAGAGCTGATGCATATTCTTGATGGGTGTGTATTACAAAGTTAATATCAGGAAAAGTCTTGTAAACTTCTCCGTGGATTCCCTTTTCCGATGAGGGTTTTACGGTGCCTTCATAAGACAAATCCTTTATTTTGACCTCTACGATATCTTCAGGTTTCAAGGATGAATAATCCCTGCCGCTGGGAGTTATGGCAAAGCTTTCTCCGTCTATCCTGCAGCTTATGTTACCCCAGGTCCTGGCAACAAGACCGGACCTCATGAGCTCAATTCCGGCTTTTACGACTGATTTTTTTACTTCTTGGGCTTTCATGGCATCCTCACTGCAATTTTTCAACATTTTGGAAAACACGCTCAAACCGCTCCAAAATATCCGGCAGCATTTCGTCTTGGTAAGCAGCATTGGTGTAAAGTCGGCTGCCTGCTAAGGTGATTATTCCTTCTGCCGTGTAAGCGGCTCCCATGTGTTCCATTTCACGTTTCCTGATGGATGTTTCATTTATGATGTCCCTTATCTTCCAGGGCTTTGACCAGTCGATGGCAAAGTGCATGGTGCCCACGGTTTCAAGATGGCAGATGGAGCCTTGGTTGAAGGCTACAAAAGGAAGCTTGTATTTATCTATGAGCTTTTGCAGACCAAGGATGAGCTTGTCACCAAAGTCCCCTGCTTTTTTTGCTGCGTCGGTTCTTTCTATTTCACACAGGGCATAGTAACCTGCCACACAGCTCAAGGGGGTAGCCGCCATTGTTCCCCCTACCAAAGCTTTTTTGTGTTTTGCATCGCCGCTTATGCCTGATGAGAGATATTTCATAATTTCTCTTTTTCCTCCTAAGCCTCCTGCACCCGGATATCCTCCGGCTACGACTTTTCCGAAGATGGTCAAATCCGGAGACACCCCGAAATATCCTTGGGCACCTCCCAGCCCCAATCTGAAACCTGTAACGACCTCATCAAATATCAAGAGGGCTCCGTATTTTCTGCACAAGGCTTCGACCCCCTTATTAAATTCAAAATCCAAGGGCCTGGTTCCGCTTTCGGGTCCCACCGGCTCTATTAATACGGCTGCTGTTCCTCCCCTTAGTTGGTTGATTTTTAATTTCCTTTCAAGGTCATTTAAATCGTTGGGGAAGAATTCCCGGGTATTTTTGAAAATCCTTCTTGGGACACCGCTTGCCTGGGTCCACTTTGAGCCGGGTATTCTTATGCCGTAGGCTAACTGGTCGCTCCAGCCGTGATAGGCCCCGCCCATCTTCAAAATATTTTTCTTTTTTGTCGCAAGCCGGGCAACCCGGATTGCCCCCATGCAGGCCTCCGTACCGGAGCCCAGCATCCTGAACATTTCCACCGAGGGCATGGAGTCCGAGATTTTCTTTGCTAACTTATACTCGTATTCATGGAAAAGACCCGTTGAAGGACCGCATTCGTTCAAGAGTTCGATAACCTTTTCCCTTACCTGGGGAGGGTTGCTGCCCAGAACCGTGGGGCCGCCTGCCTGCAAAAAATCATAATACCGGTTCCCGTCTATATCATAAAGATAACAGCCTTGAGCTTTTTCTATCACTAACGGGAAGGGATGATTAAAGGCAAGATTATGTTGGACGCCTCCCGGAATCAGTTCCTTTGCAACATTTATCATTTCCTTTGATTTCCAACATTTTTTGTCGAAGTATTCCCTTTCGTACTCTTCCAAAACATCCCTTCGTATGGAATAAATAGGCTTTTTTATCAGGTCATCCAAGAGTCGGGTTATTTCTTTTGCATCCGGATAACTTGCTATGGCATAAGAGCTCATATTACACCTCCATGTCTGTTTACTTATATTCTCCTTATTTTATTATATGCTCTTGTCCCTATAATAAGAAATTAGGGAACTTCACAAAGGATGTCCCCTAATTCATATACTTACCTGTCTTTTATTTCGTATTTACCTCTTACCATAAAAATGGCATAATCATTTGTGTAGGCACCACGACCGTCATCCCTGGGAACTATCATCAAATGATTGGCAACAAACTCCGATCCGGAAGCAAAATCCCTGCCGGCTGTAACATTGGCAATACCGCCTAATTCGCTGCCTATTACAAAAGCCCTGCCCCCTCTCAGGATAAGTTCCGTTCCTGCTCCTGCGATCAGAATTTCGCCCGGGTAAATTTCAACTACCTCCAAGGCAGCCGAAGAACCGCCTGCCCCGCCGGATATTAATCCGTCTACCTTTTCTTTCAAACTTTCTAGTTCATCCAGTTTATATTCCTTGATTAACCCCTTGATGCGGTCGTTCAAGTAGCTGAGAACAACGATCGGGTCATTGGAATCTCCGGGGGCGGCATATATTACCGCTGTAAATGCCACTGCCAAGATTAATGCAAATATTATTATCTTTTTCAATTTAACAACTCCCTTGCAGATATATTGACATTTTACCTTAAATAAGGACAATTTTCAATATAAACAATAAAAATCTTAGGGTGTTTGCCTCGCATTTTTGTAGAACAGCCCGAAGAATCTAAGTAAAGGGTCGAACTTTGCATTGAATTAACTTAGTTGTGGTGGTATAATTGCAAAAGATTCACAGATAAATTTAAAGAAGGATGGATTTATGTATAAGGTATGCATGGCAATAAACAAATTGTTCAAGCTTCCCGTCCACCCCTTTAACTTACATAACGAGGGCAAAAAAACTTACGCCCAGTGGCAATATGAAAAGGGTATCGACACAATAAAGTTTTACCTCAAGCACAATACTGCTGATGAGATGTTTAAGGATAAGGTAGTCTTGGATATCGGGTGCGGGGCCGGAGGAAAAACTGTTTATTATGCGTCTTTGGGGGTAAAAAAGATAAGAGGCCTGGAAATTTTGGAAAAATACAGGGAAGAGGCCGAAAACCTGGCAAAAGCCCATAATTTAGCGGATAAATTTGAATTTGTCCGGGGTGACGCCGCAGATATGCCCTTTGAAGACGAAACCTTTGACACAATCATCATGAACGACGCCATGGAGCACGTGGATAAGCCAGAAAAAGTCATAGAAGAATGCTATCGGGTTTTAAAAAAAGACGGAAGGCTCTACCTGAACTTTCCCCCCTACAACCATCCTTACGGGGCCCATTTGAGCGATGCGGTAGGAATACCCTGGGTACACGTGTTTTTCAGCGAAAAGACCCTTATAAAAGCCTACAAGGAATTGGTTAAAGACCTGCCTGACGGTCAGGACAGGATAGACTTTCGGATAAGCAAGAAGGAAGACGGGTCGGAGTATTTTTCATACATCAATAAAATGTCAATAAAAAGGGCAAATAAGATTTTACAAAACAGCAAATTTCATTTAGAATATTACAAAGAAGAGCCCTTGAGAAGCTTTTTTAAATATCCGGCAAAACTGCCATTTTTGAAAGAGTTTTTAGTAAAAATGGTGGTTTGTGTCCTGAAAAAGTGACAGTGGGGACGGTCCTCAGTGTCCCACGGTGGCTAACGGGATGGTTCTCAGCGTGACAGAGGGGACGGTCCTTAGTGTCACATTACTGACCGGTAGTGACCGGTAGGGACGGTTCTTGGTGGCCAAGTTGACCAAAGTGACGGTTATCAGCAGCTGAATGATTAAAAAATATAATAGGAAATAGCAAATGGATAAATTAAGTATAATGGGTGTCAGAATCAACAACATATCCATGGGTGAGGCTTTAAAGTCAGCGGAAGAAACAATAAAAAAGGATGAAAAACTAATAATTTATACCCCCAATACGGAAATAATTATGATGTGCCAAAAGGATGAGGATTTTTTAAACATTATAAACAAGTCGGACATCAATGTACCGGACGGAGTTGGCTTGATTTATGCAGGTAAGATTAAAAACCATCCTTTAAAGGAAAAGGTGGCAGGCTACGACTTGTCGATGAATCTGCTGAAAATGGCCCATGAGAAGGGACTCAGACTCTATGTTGTCGGAGGAAGGCCGGGGGTGGCTGACGCTGCCATGAAAAATGTTCAAAGTAATTATCCCGGTATTAAAATTGTTGGTGCCAGGCACGGATATTTCAAGGGAGCCCACCTGGGACAAGGGGGTCATGAGGAAGAGAGGGAACTCATCGAAGATATTAATAAGAATAAGCCCCACATCCTCTTTGTGGGATTCGGTGCTAAAAAGCAGGAGCAGTGGATAGAATATAACAAGGACTTGATAGAGGCCAATGTGATAATCGGCAACGGGGGAACCTTAGACGGTTTGGCAGGCCTGGTGAAAAGGGCACCGGACATATTTATAAAACTGGGTTTGGAATGGTTTTACAGGCTTATTAAGGAGCCCAAGAGAATAAAGAGGCAAATTGTCCTGCCACTATTCATGATTAAGGTGATTTTTGGAAATAATAATCTAGTCAGACCAATAGAAGATTAGTTATCCTGAGACAAAGGAAGGATTATCATGAGATTCTTCGAGCTAAAGCTCTCAGAATGACAGCTTGTGAGTTATTCATAACTCTATCATACTTATGTGTATATATAGCAATGACACTTCGTGAACTAATGAGACATTTTATATAAACAGGGGCGGCTCGCTGGAGGCATTTGATGACAGTACCCCCGTCCCCTTGTCATTATAAATAGTATATATAGGAGGAGAAAATGAAATTATTTATTGATACGGCCAATGTTGAAGAGATAAAAAAGGCCAATGACATGGGAGTTATCTGCGGGGTTACGACAAACCCGTCATTGATAGCAAAAGAAGGAAGAAATTTTGAAGATGTTGTAAAAGAGATAACTTCAATAGTGGATGGTCCCATCAGCGCGGAAGTAATAAGCTTGGATTCGGAAGGAATGGTAAAAGAAGCGATGGAACTATCCAAAATACATAAAAATATTGTCATAAAGATTCCCATGACTGTCGAAGGCTTGAAGGCCGTTAAGGTATTAAGCAAGGAAAAAATAAAGACCAATGTTACTTTGATATTCTCTGCAGGCCAGGCTCTTCTTGCCGCAAAGGCAGGGGCCGCCTATGTGAGTCCTTTCGTAGGAAGGCTTGATGACATAGCTAATGACGGAATGACCATTATAAAAGATACGGTAGAAATCTTCAAAAATTATGATCTTGATACCGAAATCATTGCTGCCAGCATAAGACATCCCATGCATGTCATCGAGGCTGCAAAATTAGGGTGTCATATAGCAACCGTGCCCTACAAGGTTATTGTCCAGCTGACCAAGCACCCCTTGACAGATAAGGGAATAGACCAATTCTTAAAAGACTGGGAAACAGTACCTAAATAAAATACTTGGAGGAAAAATGAAACACGATGATTTAAAGGTCATAGCCAATAGTATGAGAAAAAACATCCTGACCATGATTTATAAGGCAAAGTCAGGCCACCCTGGAGGGTCTCTTTCAGCTGTGGAAATAATGACCTATTTATACTTTAAGGAAATGAATATAGATTCGCCGACAGATGATAAAAGAGACAGGTTTGTATTGTCTAAGGGGCATGGAGCTCCCGTTTTATATGCCGTATTGATGGAAAAAGGTTTTATCGGCAAGGATCTGATTCCAACCTTGAGACAAGTCGATACTAAGCTTCAAGGCCATCCGGACATAAAAAAACTTCCGGGGGCAGGAGTTGAAGCATCAACAGGCTCCCTGGGCCAGGGGCTTTCAATTGCAAACGGCATGGCCCTTGCCTTTAAGCTTGACAAGAAGCCCAACAGGGTATTTGCCCTTTTGGGAGACGGGGAGATAAACGAAGGTATGATATGGGAAGCGGCAATGCTTGCAAGCCACTATAGGCTTGATAACCTGACTGCAATATTAGACCACAACGGCCTCCAGATAGACGGGAAAAATGAAGATGTCATGACTATAACACCCATCGATAAAAAGTTTGAGGCCTTCGGATGGCATGTTATACATGCAGACGGCCATTGTTTTGAATCTCTTGAAAAAGCCTTTGAAGAGAGGAAAACAATCAAAGGTAAACCTGCCATAATAATTGCAGATACAACCAAGGGGAAGGGGTGCTCCTTCATGGAGAACCAGGCAGGATGGCACGGCAAGGCTCCCAATGAAGATGAATACTGCAGGGCAATGGAGGAAATGGGAGATATAGGAGATAAAAGCGAAGGAGGCGGATTAAATGGCTAAAGCAACAAGGGAAGCATACGGGGAAGCCTTAAAAAGATTGGCAGTAGATAATCCCGATATTGTAGTATTGGATGCGGATTTATCCGGCTCTACCAAGACTTCGGAATTTAAAAAGGTAAGCCCTGAAAGATTTTTCAATGTAGGAATTGCGGAGCAGAATTTGATAGGGACAGCGGCAGGCTTGGCTTTGGCCGGAAAGATTCCCTTTGCCAGCTCCTTTGCCATGTTTGCTGCAGGAAGGGCATTTGAAATCATAAGAAATACAGTGGCATATCCTGGTTTAAACGTTAAAATTGCAGCTACTCACGCCGGCCTTTCGGTAGGAGAGGACGGAGGGTCCCACCAGGCAATTGAAGATATAAGCCTGATGAGAAGTATTCCCAACATGACGGTTATTAGTCCCGCTGACGGCAGGGAGGCTGAGCAGGCTGTTTTGAGGGCAGCCGAATATGTAGGGCCTGTTTATATAAGATTAGGCAGGATGGCTGTTGAGGATGTATATGATGATTCATATGTTTTTGAATTAGGCAAGGGAGTTTTATTAAGAGACGGCAAGGATGCGGCTATAATTGCCACGGGACTCATGGTTCAGGAAGCCCTTAAGGCTCATGACATGTTGAAAGAAGAAGGAATTGATGCAAGGGTTATAAATATCCACACAATAAAACCCATAGACAGAGATATAATAATCAAGGCAGCCAAAGAAACCAAGGCAATTGTGACAGCGGAAGAGCACAGCGTCGTGGGAGGTTTGGGAAGCGCGGTTTTGGAAGTTTTGTCGGACCAATACCCCGTTCTTTTGAAAAGAGTAGGGATACAGGATACCTTCGGGGAGTCCGGAAAGCCCAAGGACCTCCTTAAGAAATACGGGCTAACGGCTGAAGAAATCGTAAGGCAGACAAAAGAAATAATTAAAATGAAGTAAAATTTTGAGAACGAAAAGAACCGTCCCTAAAACTGTTAATAAAATTTAATATTTTATTTGTTTTTGATATTGACAAGCATTGAGTATCACGATATAATAATCGATTTGACATTTGTAAGAGTATGGGGTATAATAGATTGATAGGAGGTGCAGCATGTTTAATTTAGGCGACAAAGTAGTATACCCCATGCACGGAGCCGGTGTTATTGAAACTATGGAATCCAGGGAAATCCTGGGTGAGATAAAAAACTATTACGTATTGAAAATGCCCATAGGAGAAATGAAGCTGATGATACCTGTGGATAATGTAAATAATATTGGTTTAAGAAACATCGTCGATAAACAAACGGTTGAGGAAGTATACAAGGTTTTAAGACAAAAAGCAGAGATTAACGAATCCAACTGGAACAAGAGATATCGAGATAACATGGCAAAAATGAAAACGGGAGATATTTTCGAAGTTGCTGAGGTTGTGAGGGACTTAACTTACAGGGACAGAGAAAAGGGTCTTTCGACAGGGGAAAAGAAAATGCTTGTAAGTGCAAAGCAGATGCTCATCAGCGAAATTACACTCTCAACCGGCATGGGCACAGAAGAGATACAGGAACACTTGGATGAAATTATCAACCTTGACGCATTAGAACAGTTATAAAAATTGCTCTGATGCATTTTTTCTTATGGCTTGGATTAAATGACGGGCATCAGCCTTGTGCTTGTCGCAATTAAGAGAATATTAATGAAATCTTCTAATAATATTTCAATAATTATTATAGCCAAACAGCAAAAAATATGGTACATTATTTAATGAATACTAAATAATAATGCTATTATTGGTTATACTTGTAAGGAGGTGAGTATATGATAGACAAGATTATTAAAGCCGTAATTGCTGTTATCGGCGCATCCATGGGGGCAGTAACGGGTGTACTGCTGAACAACAGCGGTCTTCTTGAATTATCAAGTTTGCAGAGTATTATAGTAATTATAGGTACCAGTTTAATTTTTGGAATAATATTTTTTCTTCTTTCTGCTAAGATTAAAAAGACCGGTTTGAGGATTATCGAGGCCTTAGAGGCAGAAATACTTAAATTTTCCACTATGGACATAATGTTGGGAGCCCTTGGCCTGATAGTGGGATTCATAATAGCATTTCTCATAAGCCAGCCCCTGTCAAACATCAAGTATGTGGGAACCATAACTTCGGTATTATCCTTTGTATTTTTTGGATACTTGGGCTTAAAGGTTGCTACAAGGAAGAAAGATGATGTCTTATGGCCCCAGCTCTTGAATTTAAAAAAGTCAGCAGGGGTTAAAAAGGATAAGAACAAAAAAGAAATGTTATCTCCAAAAATTTTAGATACCAGCGTAATTATTGACGGAAGAATATCCGATATATGCAAGACGGGATTTATAGAAGGAACCCTGGTAATTCCGGAATTTGTCCTGAAGGAGTTAAGGCATATAGCAGATTCCTCAGACAGCCTTAAGCGCAACAGGGGCAGGAGGGGTTTGGATATTTTGAACATCCTGCAAAAAGACGATACAGTCCATGTTGTCATCGAATCAAAGGATTACGATGACAATATCGAAGTGGATGTGAAGCTGCTGAAATTAGCAAAGGAATTAGGGGGCAAGGTGCTGACCAATGATTTTAATCTAAACAAGGTTGCTGAGTTCCAAGGGGTTGAAGTGCTGAATATCAACGAGCTGGCCAATGCGGTAAAACCCGTTGTTCTGCCCGGTGAAGAAATGACCGTCATGATAGTGAAGGACGGCAAGGAATCCGGTCAGGGTTTGGCTTATTTGGATGATGGAACCATGATTGTTGTGGAAGGCGGCAAAAAATGCATCGGGGATTCGGTGGTTGTAACTGTTACCAGCGTCTTGCAGACAGCTGCAGGAAGAATGATTTTTGCTAAATTAAAAAATGCAATCAATAACAAGGCGGTATAAGCTTCAAAATAAAGCTGAGATTATCATAATATAATAACAAATAATGACCTCAATTTTTTCTTGATTATCAGGGATATTTGAGGTCTATTTTTATACTTGCCTGTGAAATAAATAAAAGATAGTGGACAAATATGGTGGTTTATAATATAATTTACAATAAAATTGCATAAATCGAGATTTTGATTTATATAGCAAGCATTTCTAACAAGGAGCATGAGTATGTGTGATAATAATAATAAAACAAAAGAAATATATGAAATACTGAAAAGAAGGATTATAAACCTGGATTATGAACCGGGATTTATATTAAATGAGTCAGATTTAGCAGATGAGTTTAATATCAGCAGGGCTCCTGTCAGGAGTGCGCTCAGGTTATTAATGATTGATAAATTAGTGAAAATTGTACCAAGATTTGGAGCTCAGGTTTCTACCATAGACTTTAAGCAGATGCGGTTTGTTTTTGAGCTGACCAGGGTATTAGATCCCTTTGCTGCAAGACTGGCAGCCGAGAGAATAAGCGATGAGGGCATAAAAGAATTGGAAGAAATCATGGAAAGAATTAAAAGCTACAAAGAAATAAGCAGAGATTATCAGGATGCAATTGCAGATGATGAGAGATTCCACAATATTATATATTCGAGCTGTGGAAATCCATGGCTTAAGGATATTTTAACCAATTTGCATTACCATACGGAAAGGCTGTGGCATTATTGCGAATCTTTTTTTGACAGCATTGACTTGTTTTCGGATACATTAGGAAAGATACTCCAAGCTATAAAAGAAAAGGATTTTGAAAATGTAGAGAGGTATACCAGAGACCATATAGATGACTTTGTTTATAAAATTAAAAAAGAAATGTTTTAATTAATTGAAATATCAAAATTTTTCACCCTCACTTCTACAGTGGGGTTTTTTCATTGCATCAGTGAAATACAAAAAGTATTTTAAAATAAAATATATAGTATTTCAGTTATTGACAAATTAAAAACAATATTGTATAATACTAATAAAGATAAAAAGGGTGCATAAATACATAAATGCATACAAGATAAATTGTTAAAAATATCATAATTTATCTTTACCAAT
>JAAYOE010000117.1 GCA_012520455.1 Tissierellia bacterium | reverse complement strand
CGGGTTATTGGCACCCTGCAGGTTATTTAGCAATGTCATTTACTTGTATATCAATGACACCCTTCGGGTTATTCATAGATTGATAATCTATTTTCACTTGTAATTATACTCTTTTTTAATTATAATGATAGTATAGAAAAATATCGGGGGTAAGTATGGAAGTTGCAATAGTGAAAGCCTTTACCCATGAAAACCAAGGGGGCAACGGAGCAGGAATAGTTGTTTTAAATGAACAGATATCAGATGACAGGAAGCAGGAGATTGCTAACAAGGTAGGCTTGTCTGAAACGGCCTTTATTTTTAAACAGGATGAAAACGATTATAATCTGAGTTTTTTTACTCCTGTTTGCGAAGTTGACCTTTGTGGTCATGCAACTATAGCTGCATTTTACTACTTAGGCAAAATGGGACATGTTAAAGGCTTTAATGAAACAAGGACTGTATATCAAAACACGAAAGCCGGCAGGCTTAAAATTGAAATTACTTTCAAGAATCATGATGTTGAATATGTCCTCATGCAGCAAAGCCGGCCTCAAATTTACGGCGAGCTTAAGGAGATAAAACAAATAGCTGCTTCACTGAACATAGATGAAGGATCCATTGGACTGACAGATTATGATATTAGTCCTACAATCGTTTCGACAGGCTTAAAAGATATATTGGTGCCGGTAAGAACAAGGGATGTGCTCAATAATCTTAAGGCTGATTTCAAGATGATTGAGGATATTTCATATGAAAATGACGTAGTGGGTTATCATGTTTTCACTATTGAAAAGGGGAAGGTTTATGCGAGAAATTTTGCTCCTAAAGTGGGCATTGATGAAGAATGTGCGACGGGTACATCCAACGGTGTATTGGGAAGCCTCCTTTTCAGCAAAGGGTTTTCAAATCATATGGAAGTAATTCAAGGGGAAGCCATGAACCAAAAAAGTCTTATTTATGTAAAAGTCGACTGTCATAAGGGCACTATGGACGTATATGTCGGCGGAAAAGCTAATGTTACAGATAATATTAATATATAGCGAGGGATGATATGCTGATAAAAGAGATTGTTGATGTAGTAAAAGCTGAAGTACTTACAAACTTTCATGATGAGAACACTGACGTAAAATATGGTTTTGCCAGTGATTTAATGAGCGATGTGCTTGCATATGCCACCGGTGAAGCATTGCTTATAACCGGGTTGAATAATCCTCAGGTAATAAGAACGGCAGAAATGCTGGATATCAGTGTTGTGCTGTTTGTGAGGGGGAAAAGGCCCGGCAAAGAGGTAATAGAGTTAGCTAAAGAAAATCAGCTTACAATACTTGCATCCGATTACACCATGTTTAAAGCGTGCGGATTGTTGGTTATGAACGGAATGGAAGGGCTAGAAATAAATGACTGACAAAATATTAAAAAGATACAGCTACGATGTGATTGCCAATGATTTTATGTCCGCCGGGAAAAGCTCCAGCGCCATAAAAAGCAATTTGAAATCATTGGGCATTGCCTCGGATATTATAAGAAAAATAGCAATAATATCATATGAAGCCGAATTAAATTTAGTAATACATTCTTTTGGCGGAAAACTTCACTGTGATATCTTTGAGAATAAAATAGTAATAATTTCTGAAGACACGGGTCCCGGAATAGCGGATGTCGATTTGGCTATGAAAGAGGGGTTCTCCACTGCCGGAGACAGTGTAAGAGAGCTTGGATTTGGTGCAGGCATGGGGCTTCCCAATATCAAAAAGTATTCCGACCAACTAAAAATCAATACCAGCAGCGAAGGGACAACTATAGTTGTGACAATCTATTTGTAGGAGGCTACGATGAACTTTTCAGTTATGTTTGACAAGGATAAATGCAGGGGATGTACCAACTGCATGAAAAGATGTCCTACACAAGCCATTAGATTAATAGACGGGAAGGCATTTATAAATACAGCAAAATGCATTCATTGCGGTGAGTGTATAAAAATATGTCCGTATAATGCTTATACGCCCGAATCCATAGAGTGGTACAATCAAATGCATGATACACCCAAAAAATTCAAAATTGCAATTCCTACCACTTCTTTATACGGCCAGTTCCCCAGGGGAACAGATATATGCAAGGTCCAAAATGCAATTTTGAGATTAGGTTTTGATTTCGTGTATGATGCCAGCTGGGCGGCAGATTTGGTTGCAAGAGCCATAAAACTTAAAATAGATAAAGAAAAAACAGTGAGACCTTATATATCGACATATTGTCCGGCGGCAGTAAGGCTTATTAAATACAGGTACCCTTCATTGATGGATAATCTTATTTTAATAAGGGAGCCTATGGAAATAGCAGGAATACTTGCAAGGGAAAGGGTCAGGAAGAATTTTGGTTTAAAGGATGAAGATATAAAAGTATTTTATATATCACCATGTCCTGCAAAGCTGTTAGCGGTAACAAATCCTATCGGGGACTACAAGCCTTCGGTAGATTGGGTTATACCTCTTAACAAAATATACGGAGACCTCTATAGGGATGTTATAAGAGAGGATAATAATACATGCTCATATCCGTCGCTTTTAGGTGTGAAATGGGCAGTGGCAGGCGGTCAGTCGGAACATGCTGAATTGAAGAATTATTTGGCGGTTCACGGCATGGAAAACATAATCGAGATTATGGAGGAAATAGAAAACGGTAAATTGAGCAACATAGATTTTGTAGAGGCTTCAGCCTGTGTTAACGGCTGTGTCGGCGGAACCTTTAATGTGGTAAATCCCTTTATTGCTACAAGCAACATAAACTATATACTGAACAGTTTGGATGATGAATGTATAAATCCTGACATTGACAGATTTGATGAAATGTATAAAACCGGCTTCTTTAATTACAAGCTGAAAGAAGAAGAAAGACCCGATCAGCTGAATTTAAAGGAAGCTGTTGAAAGACAAGAGAAAATCAAAGAGATTTGCGACATGCTTCCCGGCCTGGACTGCGGCTCCTGTGGAGCTCCCACGTGTCTGGCCCATGCCGAAGATGTATATAATAAGGAATCCGAATTTTATGACTGTGTAGTATTGAGAGCAAAAAAATAAGAGGAGGGGAATATGAACTGCATAGAATTTGCAGAAAAACTGCATCTTACACCGCTGTGTGAAAAAGATGGTGAAATTGAAATTGAAGGCGTGTATATCGGTGATTTGCTAAGTATCGTCATGTCAAAGGCAAAGAAAAACTACGCATGGATAACTATCCAAACCCACATTAATATTGTGGCCGTTGCTGAGCTTTTGGAACTTGCCTGCATCATAGTCGTTGAAAACATGGAAGTTGACGATGATACCCTGCTTAAAGCAAAGGAATTAAAGATACCTGTTTTTAAAACTTCTGAAAGTGCATACCAAATGGCATGCAGAATCTATGAACTTGGAATAAAATGAAATTTTATTACGATTTGCATATTCATTCGGATTTGTCTCCATGCAGCTCAAGGGATATGACCCCCAACAATATTATAAATATGTCCTTGATAAAAGAGCTGGATATTATAGCCGTAACAGACCATAATTCAGCGGAAAATTTGCGTGCTGTAACGGAGGTGGGCAAGAAAACAGGCATAAAGGTTATACCGGGATTAGAAGTTACAACAAGGGAAGAGGTACATGTTCTCTGTTATTTTAAGGAATTGGATAAGGCTGAAGAATTCGGCAGGGCCATATATGATTCCTTGCCTCCGGTAAAGAATAACCCCGAAATATTCGGAGAGCAAAACATATATAATTCAAAGGATGAGATAAGGGCTGTCCTGGATAAATTATTGATCAATGCTTGCAAGTATACCATCGAAGATATTTACTCCATGGTAAAAGAATACAATGGAGTGATGATTCCTGCCCACATCAATAAAATGACCAACGGTATCTTGGGGGTTTTAGGTTTCATGCCCTTAAATCTAAAAATTGACTTTGTTGAGGTTTATCCGAAATTGCCCATAGACCATAAGATTACGGAAAAATACAAGGTGCTGAAGAATTCGGATGCCCATCAGCTGATTGATATATCCGAAGCGGTAAATTATTTTGAACTTAACAATGTTGACGACGTTTACAGCTTTTTAAAACTTCAATAACCGGATTATCAGATTACAAAGTCGCTTAAGCGACTTTTGCTTATGGAGGAATTATGAAGGAAATTTCAATGCACATATTGGATATAACCATGAACAGCATCAAGGCAGATGCAACATTGGTTGAAATAAAAATCGAAGACAGCATAAAAAACAATTGGTTAAAGATAACTGTTACAGATAACGGGAGAGGAATGAGCGAGGAAGTTATAGAGAGGGTGACAAATCCCTTTTTCACAACCCGGACCACCAGAAAGGTAGGGCTGGGTCTTCCTATGCTTAAAGAAGCATGTGAAAGGTGCGGGGGCTATTTAAAAATAGAATCCGAGCTTGGTAAAGGAACCAAGGTTTTCTGCTGTTTCGAAAGAGATAATATAGACAGGGCTCCTTTGGGCAATGTGGGGGAGACAATTATGACAATTATCAACTCCGGCAATAATGTTGAACTTATTTATATTCATAAAACAGATGAAGGAGAATTTGTTTTTGACACTAAGGAAGTAAAGAAAATACTTGAGGGAATGGATATTAACGATATGAATGTATTATTGTGGATTAAGGAATATATTAATGAAAATATAAAAAATCTTGTAAATAATCAATAAATTGTTAAATAATGTTCTTGCTTAATTTGATAAAAAATGTTAAAATTCATAAATATATAAAAAAGGTATTTAAAAGTCGAAAACAATCTGTTATAATCTTTATGTTTGAGATTATAGCATTTTTTATAATTTATTTTTTAATAATTTACGAGGTGGTTAAATGAGCACAAAATTGTTTACATTTAAGGGTGGAGTCCATCCCCCCCACAGTAAATCTCTTACCCAGAATGTGCCTATAGAAGAAATACCGGCTCCGAACCTTGTTGTAATTCCTTTATCACAACATATCGGTGCCCCGTGCGACCCTTTGGTAGCTGTAGGAGATACTGTAAAAGTTGGGCAAAAAATCGGCGATTCTAAAGCCTTTGTTTCAGTGCCTGTTCATTCAAGCGTATCCGGAACCGTTAAGAAGATTGAGCAGAGACCGGTGCCGGGCGGGGCAAAGGTAAACTGCGTTATCATAGAGTCCGACGGAAAATATGAAGTGCATGAATCTGTTCAGCCGAAAGGCGACTTGGAAGACTTATCCAAGGAAGACATCCTTTCTATAATAAGAGAAGCAGGTATGGCAGGAATGGGAGGAGCAACCTTTCCCACCCATGTTAAGCTGAGCCCTCCGCCTGATAAACCCATTGACACATTGCTTGTTAACGGTTCCGAATGCGAGCCTTATTTGACGGCTGACCACAGAATAATGCTGGAAATGCCTGATTTGGTTCTTCTTGGAACAAAGGCGATAAAGAAAGCATTGGGAGCAGAAAAAGTGTATATTTGCATAGAAGACAACAAGCCTGATGCAATAGAGACACTGAAAGAAGCTGCAGGGAACGAGGAAGGCATTGAGGTAGTATCATTGAAGGCTAAATATCCTCAAGGCGATGAAAAAAGATTAATCAATGCCGTTACCGGAAGAGTAGTTCCTTCGGGCGGACTTCCCATGGAAGTAGCCTGTGTGGTAGAAAACGTTGGTACCGTTGCTACAATAGGCAATGCAATCAAAACAGGCATGCCCTGTATACAAAGAGTTGTTACAGTAACAGGGAGTGGTGTGGAAACACCCAAAAACTTATATGTGAGATTGGGAACCTTGTTTAAGGATTGTATTGAAATGTGCGGCGGCTACAAGGAAGAGCCGGGCAAAATAATCAGCGGCGGACCGATGATGGGAATAGCACAGTATACGGACGAAGTTCCCGTTATAAAAGGAACATCCGGAATTTTGGTTTTGAATAAAAAAGAAGCACAAGTTCCTGAACCGTCAAATTGCATTTTATGCGGCAAATGTGTTGATGCATGCCCTGTTAACCTCATGCCTTATAAAATCAGCAGGTTTTCCTTGTTGAGGAATTTCGACGGTGCTGACGAATATCACGCAACCGATTGTATCGAATGCGGCGCATGTTCATATGTCTGTCCTGCAAAAAGACCGCTGAAAGAATCGATAAGCGTTGCCAAAAAAGAAATCTTAACCAGACGCAAAAAGGCTAAATAGGAGGAAAATATAGATGGAAATTAAACTGATTGGTTCATCGTCGCCTCATATTAGATCCGATGAAACAACACAAAAGCTTATGCTGGATGTTATAATTGCACTGACTCCGGCATTGGCGGCAAGCATATATTATTTTGGATTTAAAGCAATGGTATTGGTGTTGGCATCTGTTGCATCGGCAGTTATTACCGAATATTTCTGCCAGAAATTTATGAAGAGGCCAATAACCGTTACGGATTTAAGTGCAGTTGTTACAGGAATACTCTTAGCATTTAACCTTCCTGCAGAAGCACCATGGTGGATAGCCGTTGTCGGATCGGCATTTGCAATAGGAATAGTAAAACAGATATTTGGCGGAATAGGCTTTAACTTTTTAAACCCGGCTTTGGGAGCAAGAGCATTCTTAATGGCATCATGGCCCCATCATCTGTCAGGAGGATTTATCGACCCTGCTATTGATGCAGTTTCTTCCGCAACACCCCTTTCTATTTTAAAGGGTGCAGCATCGGGACAACTGCCGTCACTGTGGGATATGTTAATAGGAAATATACCGGGAGTTATCGGAGAAACTTCGGCAATCCTATTATTGGCAGGCGGTATATATTTGATTTACACCGGAACAATAAAATGGATAATACCGGTATTTTATATTGGTACGGTAGCAGCTATAGCATTGGTTTTCGATGGAGGCAACTTAGCATACCATATCTTGGGCGGAGGCTTGATGCTGGGAGCATTTTTTATGGCTACCGACTATGCGACAAGCCCTGTTACCGATAAGGGAAAAGTTATATTTGCAGTGGGTGCAGGAATACTAACAATGTTTATTAGAAAACTGGGAGGATACCCCGAAGGAGTTTCCTACTCAATCTTACTGATGAATATTTTGACTCCTATGATAGATAAATATGTCAGACCTCGCGTATTCGGAGTGGCAACAGGAGGTAAAAAGAATGAAAAATAATTTAGTGAAACTTGCAGGAGTATTGTTTATTATAGGTGCGGTGTCAGCAGGAGTATTGGCATGGCTCAATGATGTAACAAGTGAAAGAATTGCACAAAATGAAGCAATGGCAAGTATGGACCCGGCTGTATTGGAAGCTGTAATGCCAGGCTCGGTATTATTTAAAGAAGAAGATGCTGCCTTGATAGAATCAATTAAAGCCGACAACAAACAATTCATCAACCTTCTAACTGCAGTTGATGAATCAGGCAATGAAATTGGTAAAGTTGTCAGGACATTAAGCACTGTTAAAGGCTTTAACGGTGACATGGAATTATATGTAGGATTCTCACCGGATGGGGTAATAACGGGAACAAGCGTTCTTTCTCATTCTGAAACAGAAGGTTTAGGATCGAGGACAACAGAACCCGGTTTTATGGACCAGTTTAAAGGCAAGGATGCAAGCAGCGAAATTCCTGAAAGTGATTATGATGCTATTTCAGGTGCAACGTATTCTTCTAAGTCATTTTTAAGTGCCGTAAACAATGCAATTGCTGTTTATACGGAATATGTGAAATAGGAGGATGTTATGAATAAGTTTAATATATTTAAAAATGGTATAACAACAGAAAATCCTATTTTGGTTCAGCAGGTTGGTATGTGCGCTACCTTGGCGATTACTACATCATTGTTGAATGGAATAGGTATGGGAGTAGCGGTAATAGCAGTTTTGACAGGGTCAAATATAGTTATATCGGCACTTCGTAAATTTATACCCGATGAAGTACGTATTCCTGCTTTTATAATAGTAATTGCGGCTTTTACAACCATAATAGATTTATTGATGCATGCCTATACATTTGAATTATATAAAGCTTTAGGAGTATTTATACCCTTGATAGT
>JAAYOE010000116.1 GCA_012520455.1 Tissierellia bacterium | reverse complement strand
TGCCTTTAAGGCATTGTCTGTTGCAGATAAGGCCTATGTTTTGGAGCAAGGGGTAGTAGCCATGGAAGGACTTGCTTCGGACTTGATAAAAAATGAAAAAGTACAGGAAGCATATTTAGGCAAGAAAAAGTAAGAGTCTATTTGACAAGATATATAAATATTACTGGAAATCCCCTAAGGGATTTCTTTTTTTATTGATTTTATTCAAATATATAGTTATTATATACATAATATAAAAAAAGAGGTGATTAAATGAAGCTTACTTTTTTGGGTCATTCGGCATTGTTAATCGAAGAAGGGAACTTTAAGGGACTTGTGGACCCCTTTATAAGCGGAAATCCTTCATGTAAAATCAGGGTTGATGATTTAACAGGCATAAGTCATATTTTTGTAACTCACGGACACGGCGACCATATGGGAGATACAATTGATATAGCAAGAAAAAATCAGTCTCTTATAATTACAAACTTCGAGATTTCCAACTATTTAAGCAGACTCAAATTAAGGACTCATGCCATGCATATCGGCGGCAGGACAAAGTTTGACTTCGGAAGGGTTAAAATGACAAGTGCCCTTCACGGCTCGGGCATTTCCGACGGGGATAATATGCTTTGCGGAGGTAATCCGGGAGGATTTGTAATTGAGCTAGGGGGAAAGAAAGTTTACCATGCGGGAGATACGGGACTTACATATGATATGAAATTATTGGAGGATGAAAAAATTGATGTCGCTTTTCTTCCAATAGGGGGAAATTATACCATGGATATCGATGATGCTGTCAAGGCTTGCGATTTTATAAAGGCAAAAATTGTAGTGCCCATGCATTATAATACCTTCGGTCTTATTTCCGCCGATCCGCAAATCTTTAAAAATAAGGCCCCATCCGAGGTTGTTATACTGGATGTTAATGAGACCATGATTGTGTAAATCACTGTTGAATAGTAAAAATCCATGTGGTATAATTACCATATTATCAGAATCAGGGAGGTTCATATGTATGCTTTAGTGCTGATATTAAATGATATTTATAAACTTGATGAAATAAATGAATTATTCTATGATGAGGAAATAGGAGCTACTTCCATAGACAGCCAGGGAATGGGCAAGGTTCTTTTAGACCATAACATAAACCTGCCTATGCTGGACAGTGTAAGAAAACTCATAGACGGCAGAAAGCCATACAGTAAAATAATTTTCAGCGTTATAAAGGATAGAGAAAAGCTTGATGTGGTTATAGAGAAAATAAAGAAAGAATTGGATTATTTCGAAGAGCCGGGGACAGGATTTATGTTTGTAATACCTGTCACGGAAGTATACAGCCACAGTACGGAGAAGTACGGGGAATTCAGATAAGAATAAGGTGATGTTCAAATATGGGGATATTCCTTCAGAACATGATATCCGGCAGCATGTGGATATCTTTTGAAAGTATACCCCCATTTTTTTATTAAGAAAAAGCTATTGACATAGGTTATCATTAAGCGTATAATTAAGTCAGGTTAATGATAATGATTATCAATAACAATATTTGGAGGCTAACATGACATTAGATAATGTAAAACCGGGTCAAGGCGGAATTATTTCATCAATAGGCGGTCAGGGCCTGTTGAGAAGAAGACTTTTAGATATGGGTTTAACGCCAAATACTCGGGTAACCGTAAGAAAGGTTGCACCTATGGGAGACCCGATAGAGTTATCTCTCAGAAGCTATATATTGACCATACGTAAGGATGAAGCGGCAAAAATAGAATTGAAAGAGGTCTTTGACCTATGAGCGTAATAGCCCTTGCCGGAAATCAAAATTCAGGAAAAACTACTCTTTATAATAAATTGACGGGAAGCAACCAGCATGTCGGCAATTTTCCCGGTGTTACCTTAGAAAAAAAGGAAGGCCAATTAAAAAAACACAAGGATATTTCCATTGTGGATTTGCCGGGAATTTACTCTTTGTCTCCATATACCTTGGAAGAGGTTGTTACAAGGGATTTCCTCCTCAAGGAGAAACCTGATTTAATCTTAAATATTGTAGATGCAACAAATATTGAAAGAAACTTATACCTTACCCTCCAGCTGATGGAGTTATCAATCCCCATGGTCATCGCATTGAATATGATGGATGAAGTTACAGCCAGCGGGAATTCCATAGATGTAAAAAAGCTGTCCTCTCACTTGGGAATACCTGTTGTTCCCATATCGGCAAGCAGGGGTGAAGGGATATCTGAACTCATAGATGTTATAATAAGGGCAAGCAAGGATAATTTATGTCCTAAGAAGCTTGATTTTTGCATTGGGGAAGTGCACAAGGCCATCCATTCCATTTCACATTTAATATATGACCAGGCAGTGGCTGCCGGCTATCCCCCGAGATTTGCTGCCACAAAGCTTGTGGAAGGAGATGAACCTACCTTTAAGAGCTTGGCTATAACCGAAAATCAAATCCACATTATCGAGCATGTGGTTAAGGATATGGAAGAAGCTTTAAAAACTGACAGGGAAGCCGCCTTAGCCGATATGAGATATTGCTATATTGAAAAAATCTGTTCGGAAGCGGTTGTTAAAAGGCAGGAAACAAAGGAGCAAAGGCGGTCTGAAAAAATAGACCGGGTACTGACCCATAAGTATTTTGGGATTCCAATATTTTTAGGTATTATGTTCTTTATTTTCTGGATGACCTTTCATGTAATAGGGGCTCCTCTTCAGGAATTATTGGAAACATTGATTGACGGATTAACCGAAACCGCTTCAAGCGGATTGATCGGCATGGGAGTAAGCCAGTGGGTGCATTCACTGGTAATTGACGGCATATTCGCCGGGGTTGGAAGCGTACTGTCCTTTCTGCCTATAATTGTCGTTTTATTCTTCTTTTTATCTTTTTTGGAAGACAGCGGATACATGGCAAGAGTAGCATTCTTAATGGACAAGCTGCTTAGGAAAATAGGCTTGTCGGGAAGGTCCTTTGTGCCCATGCTTATCGGTTTTGGCTGCAGTGTTCCCGCTATTATGGCTACGAGAACCCTGGCAAGTGAAAGAGACAGAAAAATGACCATTGTTTTAACCCCCTTTATGTCATGCAGTGCCAAGCTTCCCATTTATGGCATGATGACAGCAGCCTTCTTCCCGGATAAGGCAGCCTTGGTTATGATCAGCCTGTATGTAACGGGTATTATTGTTGCGGTCCTGTCGGGTTTGTTGTTGAAAAACACCATATTTAAGGGAGAGCCTGTACCCTTCGTGATGGAGCTGCCGGCATATAGGATACCCGCAAGGAGAAGCGTCTTAATCCACATGTGGGAAAAGGGCAAGGATTTTATTCAAAGGGCATTTACAGTTATTTTCTTGGGTACAATAATTATATGGTTCTTACAAAGCTTCAACTGGTCCCTGGATATGGTAGAAAACAGCTCAAAAAGCATACTTGCTTACTTAGGCTCCATAGTGGCACCCATATTCATTCCCTTGGGCTTTAATGACTGGAGAGCATCAACAGCCCTTATAACGGGATTAACAGCCAAGGAGGCAGTTGTCAGCACCTTGACCGTTTTGACGGGAGCTGTTTCCGATATTGAACTTTCCCAAGCCTTGTTTGCAATATTTACACCCCTGAGCGCCTTTGCCTTTTTAACCTTTACCTTGCTGTACATGCCTTGCATCGCTGCTTTCGCAGCCACAAAAAGGGAGCTGGGCTCAATGAAATATGCGGTTTTAACTGCTTTATACCAAACAGCAACCGCTTATGCAGCAGGAACCTTAGTCTTTCAAATCGGAAGTTTGTTTATAGGAGGATAAAATGAATTTGGCAGATGGAGTAATTCTATTGACTGTTGCAGCTCTAATTGCAGGAGTTATAAAAATTATGAGAATACAAAAGAAAAAGGGGAACACCTGCTGCTCGGGATGCTCGGGATGCAGCAAGGCAAACACCTGTTCCTCTGCAAAATAAACTGTCTTTACGGGACAGTTTTTTTGTGCAGGAATATAATTTGTTTTTAGAAAAGTGGTTAATTTTTTGAAATAATGGTAAAATGTATATGAGTACATTATTAATGAGGAGCATTATGGAAACAATTACATCTTATGAAAAACTTAAGGGACTTATCGAGAACAGCCATATGGTGATGATATATTTCGGAAGCAAGGCATGCAGCGTATGCAATTCCATGAAGCCGAAAGTGGAAAAAATGATTAAAAGGTACCCTGCCATTAAAGCCCTAACGGTTGAAGCCGATAAGAGCCTAAAACTATCTGCTAAGTTTAATGTCTTTACTGTTCCGGTAATATTATTATATATCGAAGGGAAAGAAACCATAAGGGAAGTGAGGATAATAAGCTTAGATAATTTAGAACAAAAAATTGCAAGGTACTGCCAAATATTTTATGTTAATTCGCCGTAAAGCTCATGGTCAGCCTTCATTAATTCGCTGATGGTCTTTCCCTCAAGCCAGTCAAACATTTCTTGGGCATCAAAAATTAAGGGCATCCTCTTGTGTATGCGGGAAACCGAATCGTTGGAATTTCGGGTTATAATTGTATAATAAACATCCATGCTTTGATTAAACAAGCTTAATTGCCTGCTATTATCAGCAACTATATTATAGAGTCCGGCCATGTAAATATTGGAGCCTGGTCTCTTTATTTTATACTTTTCCTTTCTATTGTTTTCCTGCTTCCATTCAAAATAATAAGAAGCAGGCACTATACACCTGTTTGATAGAAGCAATTTTTTGAACATGGGCTTTTCGTTTATTGATTCAGCCCTTGCATTGATTATTACCCCCTTGCCGTCCCATTTGGGAAAGCCCCATTTGGCCAAAAGGGGTTTCATGTTGATGTCATCTTCTATATATATGGGAGCAATATTCGTCGGGAAGATTTCACCTGTTTTGTAGTTTTCATAAATATTTTTTTGCGCCTCTTTCAATATTCTTTTAATCTCTTCATTATCAATATCGATGTAATATCTTCCGCACATGCAAAACCTCTTAAATTTTTTCAGAGTACATTTCTTTTAATACATTTACGGTGTCAAACACACTTTCGTGGACGACCGACTTAACGTCGAATTTCAATAATCTAAATATGGTTTGAAGTGCAAAGCCTATGGTGAAAACATAAATGACCGTTCCTAATCCGACCTTTGCTCCTAAGAGCCAGCCGATCAGCAAAACAGTTCCTTCAATTGAACTCTTTATGATACCTATGGGGACCTTAGGAAACTTCTTTCCTAGGGCAACCATTAGACTATCCCGCGGTCCCGAGCACAGCCCCACACTTATATAAAGGTAAGTTGCATAGCATATTACAATTTGGCCTGTAAGGAGCATTATTAAGCCGGCAAAAAAATTCGTCATATAAGGGATGATGTTTAAACTTATTATTAAATCTGCAAAGGCCCCGATCAATATGGTGTTAAATATTGTTCCAAAACCGATTTTTTCTTTAAAAATTAAAACTAAAGCCACTAAGATAAGAATCCCGGTAATAATGGATACATTTCCGTAAGAAATTCCCGTGACTTTACTAACCCCGATACCGAAAGCATCCCAGGGTGCCAGGCCTATATCGGCATAAATGCATAAGACCAAACCTAAAGCATATATGAAAAGCCCGATTATTAATCGTATGAGTTTTTTTAAGTATTTTTCCATCCTGTCCTCCTGATTTCAATAAGCTTATTTTATATGATATCATGGAAAATAACAACTAAAATATATGCTATAAAACATTTAAAAAGGCATTGACATTGACCTAAGGTAAAGGTATACAATATGATCGGTTTTGTGCTTGAAGGTGTTAAATAATTGCGCACTGTGAAATATTTTAGCATTTTCCTGTGTAAGAAATAAGCATTTATAATCAATAAATATATAAAAGTTAGCAGGTTTTCAATTAATAAAATATTTGGCACAATAATTGCTATGTTTTATATATAGAAGTGAAAGGAGCTTGTGCCTATATGAAAAATGATTTGACAGTCAGATATAATCAAACAGATGAGCATATAATTAATAATCCAAGATTTAAAGAAATTGAAAGGCAAAAAAACTTTTATGAGCTCTTGGTCAATGCATCTTCAGACGGAATGCTGTCTGTTGATATGAAGGGAATTATTACCTTTATTAACCCTGCGGGGATGAAAATATTAGGAATTGAGAAAAACGTGATAGGGAAGCATATAACGGAAGGTGTTGATTTTGAGCCTACTATATTAAATGTCTTAAAAACCCGGCAAGGGTATGTTGACAGGGAATACAGGCTGGAAGGCAAGAAAGGAGCGGTTCATTTTGTAAAAACGGCTATTATTTTAAGGGATGAAAAGGGAGAAATGGTAGGCGTTTTGGATATCTTCAGAAATATTAACGACATTAAGTCAATGGTGAACCATATGATAGGGGCTCAAGCTAAATATACAATTTCAAATATTATAGGAGTATCCGATCAAATTCAGGGTATAAGAAAAATGATTAAGCTTGCAGGCTCTAACGACAGTCCGGTTTTAATACTGGGAGAAAGCGGAACAGGAAAGGACATAATTGCTCAAGCCGTGCATAATCACAGTGACAGAAGTCAGGGTCCCTATATTACAATAAACTGTCTGTCAATGCCGAGAAACCTGATTGAAAGTGAATTATTCGGTTATGATGAGGGCTCCTTTACGAAAAATACCGGGGGACAGCCCGGAAAAATAGAAATGGCTCATGGAGGCACACTGTTTTTGAACAATATTACATTTGTTCCTCTTGACTTACAAGCTAAAATAGCAAGAACAATAAAGCAAAAATCTGTTGTAAGGATTGGAGGATTCAAGGAAATTCCCGTAGATGTAAGAATTATATCCTCCTCCCACCTGGATGTTACGGAAATGGTAAAAGAGAATAATTTCAGCCGAGAATTGTATCAAATAATCAGTAATATGACTATTAAGACATCCCCCTTGAGAGAAAGGAAGGAAGATATAGACATTATATCTAACCACGTATTAAATCAGTACAATATGATGAATGGAACCAATAAGAAAATATTACCGGATACCATGGAGGTACTTTGCAACTGGGATTGGCCGGATAATGTGAGGGAATTGGAAAATGCTATAGAATATGCCTACTGTAAGGCAGAAGGGGATGAAATACTGCCCAGGCACCTGCAGCAGAAATTCCTCAGCTCATCATTTAAGGAAAAACACCTGTCTACACTCAAAGAAGCTGAAGTTGAGGCAGTGAGAAAAGCAATGGAGCATACAGGGGGCAACATTACGAAGGCGGCTAAAATATTAGGTATTGGGAGAAATACCTTATATAGAAAAATAAAACAATACCATATTGTATGAAGGAGGTTTTTATGAAGATAGCAATAATAGGCGGCGGCCCGGGCGGGTATGTGGCTGCCATAAGGGCTGCCCAGCTCAATGCGGAGGTAGCATTGGTGGAAAAGGATAAGGTGGGAGGAACCTGCTTAAATAAAGGATGCATACCGACCAAGGTGTTACTTCATGCATCAAAGGAGTTTGCTGCTGCTAAAAACTTTGAAAGCTACGGTATCAAAATTAAAGGGGCAGAATTAGACTGGGCAGGAATCCAGAAAAGGAAGGCAGAAATTGTTGACAAGCAGGTCAAAGGGATCGAAGGGCTGCTGGTAAACAACAAGGTTGTAAAAATAAAGGGAGAAGGCAGCTTTATAAGCAAAAACCAATTGAAGGTAAAAGATGGGGACGGATCCGAAACAAGGGTGGATTTTGATTATGCTATAATAGCAACCGGGTCAAAACCTTTTATTATCCCCATACCCGGGGTAGACCTGCCGGGAGTAATCACCAGCGATGAAGCATTGAATCTTACAGAGGTGCCAAGGTCTATGGTCATTATAGGAGGCGGGGTAATCGGGTGTGAATTTGCAGATGTATTCTCTGCATTGGGATGCAAGGTTACTATAATTGAAATGTTGCCGAATATAATAGCAAACATGGACCGGGACATTGTTTCCACCCTGAGGGATAAATTTTATAACACCGGGGTAGAAGTCTATACGGACACCAAGGTGGTTTCAATTACAAAGGCAGAAGAGGGCTTATTCGTAAATACTGAATCAGGAGGCAGCAACCGGTCTTTTGCTGCCGACAAGGTGCTTTTAGCCATAGGGAGAAGGCCGGTTATCGATAATTTGGCCTTGGAAAATGCAGGCATTTTAACACAAAGGGGAGCAGTAGCCGTGAATAAAAACATGCAGACCAATGTTCCCAACATATATGCCATAGGAGATGCCATAGGAGGAGTAATGCTGGCTCACGCAGCATCATCAGAGGGGATAGCGGCGGTTGAATCAATAATGAATATGAAACCCAATATTGACTTTAACACGATACCCTACTGCGTGTACACCAAGCCCGAACTTGCGGGAGTGGGACTTACTGAAGACCAGGCAAGACAAAAGGGATACGATGTAAGGGTAGGTTTGTTCCCCATGAGTATAAACGGAAAGGCAATGATTGAAGACGAGCAGGAAGGTTTGGTCAAGTATGTAACGGACGGGGCAACGGGAGAAGTATTGGGACTTCACATATCGGGACCAAGTGCAACGGAGCTTATTGTGGAAGGAGCTTTAGCCTTGAGATTGGAAGCAACTATTGATGAAATTACATCAACCATCCATGCCCACCCCACAGTGGGGGAAGCCCTCCATGAAGCAGCCCATGGGGTAGACGGGAAGGCCATACACAGACCAAAATAAATATATTATAGGACAAACAGCAATATAGATACTGTTCCGAAACGATACAAAAAAATAAAGAGCCCTAAATCAGCGTTGACTTTTTTCATAGGGAGTTGTATAATAATTAATCAAGAAAACGTTTTTATTAAGGAAGTGAGGTATTGGTCAAAACATCATTAACAAAGGTATACGAAGATTATGTCATTAACGGCTGGTTGAGATGTGAAAAGTCAAATACGGATGTTAACAGCGACTTATGTTTTTTTAATATTTCTGCATTTGACCTTGATAACCTTATATCCGATAACAAGGATTTAATAGAATATTTTGATCAAGTGATAGACAGTATTGGAGAATATATGGATTCATTTATATCTGTGCTCTTGGTAAATAAGGACGGATATATTTTAAAAAACAGAAAAGGCAAAGATTACAGCACCAAATTATTCTCCGATGTTAACCTGCCCGTAGGAGGCCGGTTTAGCGAAAGATTTAACGGCAATACTGCAATGAGTACCTCGATTATTGAAAATAAACCGATTTATTTGACCGGTGAAGAACATTTCTGCAAGTCATATCACGATTACTCGACATTGAGCGCACCCATATATATTGATTCCGAAATAGCGGGCACCTTATCGGCAATAGGGTTAATTTCCAAAGTTTCATATCATTCCTTAGGCATGATTACAGCGGCAGCAAAGGCGATAAGCATCCAGTGTGAAGCAGACAGGATGTATAAGCAGGTTATATCAAAACATAAGTATGAAAGTGCCGTTATACAAACCATGACGGATGGAGTTTTGACTATTGACAAGGACGGATTTTTAACATATTTGAACAGGATAGGAGCAGAAATATTAGGTATTAATATAGAAGGCTCAATAGGAAAACACATTTCTGACGTAGTTGATTTCAGGCCTGTAATTTTGGACGTTCTAAAAACCGGCAAAGGTTATATAGACAAGGAATTCCTGATAACAAGAAGAAACGGGGAAAAAATTCACTTTATAAAAACTGCTGTTCCGATTAAGGACGAGCAGGGGAATATTGTCACCGTTGTGGACACATTCCGGAAAATTAAACGTGTTAATAAGATGCTCAATGAATTGAGCGGGGCTTATGCAAATTTCTGCTTTGAAGACATTATAGGTTCAAGTTCTGCTATCAAAGACTGCATAAGAAAGGCAAAAATTGCCGCACAAAGCATGTCCAACGTTCTGATAACCGGTGAAAGCGGTACGGGGAAGGAACTTATAGCTCAGTCGATTCACAGCTACAGTGCCAGGAAAAATCAGCCTTTTGTATCAATAAACTGCGGAGCTATACCAAGGGAGCTCTTGGAGTCTGAGCTGTTCGGTTATGAACCCGGGTCTTTTACCGGTGCGTCAACCAAGGGAAGGATGGGTAAATTTGAGTTAGCTGACGGCGGAACCATATTTCTTGATGAAATAGGAGAAATGCCAATTGATATGCAGGTAAAGCTTTTGAAAGTAATACAGGACAGGAAACTGACCAGGGTAGGCGGAAATAATGTATTTGACTTAGATGTCAGAATTATTGCTTCTACAAACAGGGACCTGTATGACCAATGCAAGAAGGGCAGGTTTAGAGAAGATTTATACTTTAGGATAAATGTTCTTAATATATGTTTACCACCCCTAAGAGAGAGAAAGGAAGATATCCAACTATTGGTCAGCCACTTTATAAACAAGCTCAATACAAAGTTAAACAAAAATATTACAGGTATTTCGCCCTCAGCCATGGAGAGAATTATGGAATACGACTGGCCCGGAAACATAAGGGAGCTTGAGAATACCATTGAAAGGGCAGTCAATTTGTGCAACGGCAGTACAATAACCGAAGAAGATTTATTGACTGACAACATGCAAAACGAGCTCAGGGCCAAGTTGAATCGCGAAAGTACCGAATACAATAATAATGACATAGTTTCGGAAACTGATATCGAACCCTTGGAGGTTATTGAAAAAAGGGCCATTGAAAGGGCCTTAAACATATCAGGCGGAAATATAACTGAAACAGCTGCCCTCTTAAAGGTCACCAGGAATACAATCTACAATAAAATAAAAAAGTACAACTTAATAATTTCATAGGCAGGGAGACGGCAGTGCTAAAAAAATAAGCACTGCTAATATTTTGAGCATTTATATGCTAAAAATATTAGCAGGCCTGAATGGAATGATTATTTGGCAAGATTTATACCAATAAATTAAATACATTCAAATAAAAAGGTTTTCATAAGTCTCATTAAAATTGGCATGTCAATTGCATGCCTATTATTTTAAAAAAATAAATTTAT
>JAAYOE010000115.1 GCA_012520455.1 Tissierellia bacterium | reverse complement strand
ATTCTATTGAAAGCATATCCGGTAATGCCTCCTACCAGAATAAAAATTATCATTCTAATAATCCAGTTGCCTGTACTTTGCATTATACCTTCGGAAACACTCAGGGGCATGAAGGGTCCTAAGAGAATTCCGGAGATTATTGCAACACAGAGGCCGCCATAGACATACCAAAAATAAGCGGATAAAATTAAAGGTATGTAGAAAATCTGTAAATATACATTGCGTGTTCCGTCTGTTAAATAAACAATTATAAAGGATGCCGTTAATAAAACAAAAATTAGTAAGATATTAAAGAGATTTTTAATATTTTTCGGAATGATTCTTATGTCATTCATGCTTGTTATTTTCTCCCGGCAGTTATAAGTATGCACCTGTTATATTATGACATATTTCGCAGAAATAAGCAATAATTTTGGCATATGTTATTTTTTACCATATTCATGCATTTAAATCTTACTAAAATAGTGCTTATAATTTTTATCATAATATGGTATAATAGTATCCTGTACAAAAAGGCAATTTCCATAGCTGCTTCATCAATAGGGAGGTTTTTATGGGCTCCGTCACACTTTTTTTTACATCCTTAGGTTTATCCATGGATGCCTGTGCCGTATCTATTTCAAACGGTATGTGTTATCAAAATATACATAAAAAACA
Source organism: Tissierellia bacterium (assembly GCA_012520455.1). Lineage (GTDB taxonomy): Bacteria > Bacillota > Clostridia > Tissierellales > Sedimentibacteraceae > Sedimentibacter. Next base: position 7,939 of record JAAYOE010000115.1, on the reverse strand, counting down.
AATTATAACGACTGCAGCTGCTTTCGGTTTTTTCCAGGCATTTATGCCTGTCTTGGGTTTCTTTATAGGATCTGCATTCAGCCAAGCAATAGAAAGCTTGGACCACTGGATTGCTTTACTTTTATTAGGCTTCATCGGAGGAAAAATGATTCTTGATGGGCTTAAGGAGCTTAAATATCCCGAAGCCTGCTTGACGAGTTCAAAATGTCTCACACCAAAGACCTTGCTCTTGCAAGCTGTTGCTACAAGTATTGATGCTTTGGCAGTAGGAGTGGGTTTTGCCATAATGAAAGTAGACATTTACTCTGCTGCCATCTACATTGGAATCATTACCTTTATTAACTCCTTGATCGGGTCACATTTAGGAAAAAAGTTCGGAGAATTGTTCAAACAAAAGGCAGAGATCCTTGGAGGAATAATTTTAATAGGGATAGGCATCAAAATTTTTTTGGAACATACCATATAAAAGCAGGTAGCTTCCACAGGTTACAACATGTGGTCCCGGTTCTCCCATTGCACTGAATCTGATAGGAACATGAACGCACAGATTCTGTCTTACAAAGAAGGTGCAAGAAGCCGGAACCGGAACATCTGTAACTGAACAATCTTCTGTTTGAGATACTTGAGCTTCTCCGCAGCAAGTAACATCTATTGCACCTACATGTACATGTGGTGTTACTGTAACGGGTACGCATATTCCAATTTCTTGTTCTACCACGGTGTCGCATTCTTCAATAGTTCCGCATATGGGCCCGCAAATGGTCATGCCTGTTTCTGTTACTTGGCCTCCGTTTATACATACATTGACCGGTCCCACCTGATGAGGAGTCAACAATGAGAAACATACCGTCATTACTTGGCCTTCCTCTAAGCCAAAATCAAATTTGAGTCCCACGCAGCCGGTGGGCGGGTCCGGATTTTCTTCCGTTCTTATTTCAACATTTTCTCCCGGTATAACAGTTTGTTCTTCATCATCTATAAATACCGAAATGTTAACAATATCATCTAAGGTAATAGTCGGACATATTCCCAAAAGCCAATGACTTAAACCAAAGGGTTCCGACACTTGAGTCACTGTATAGCAAAATGTCTGAAGCTCTCCGGGTCCCGGATCCGTAATAGTACCCGGGGCTACTGCTACAATAACCGGAACATCCGTTCCGGAATAATCAGCTTCCGGATTGCACTGTTCTTGTAATATTTTTATAGTCATATTATAATCATACTCCTTTATTTATCATCCATTAAGAGTTTTACAATATAATATGTACACAATTAATTACAGTGACTATAAAACTGAATAAAAGACAAAATATTATTAAATACTATTCTTTTTTATTTGTATCAAGAGCTTTTTTCACTGCATTCATAAGTGCCCTGCTTGTAACCGTTGCCCCTGAAACTGCATCCACATCACTTGTTTGATTTTTTATTATCGAAGTAATCATTTTATCGATAGCGTTAGTGCCTACCCCTTTAGTTTCATTATGATATACAACTTCAATACCGATAATCTTATCGTCTTTCATGGTAACCAGGACTTTAATGGGCCCCCCTATACCCCTGTCTTCACCTATAAATTGTCCTGATTTTGGAATTATAACTTCCGGCTCCTTCCATACAGGTTTTGCAAGTATCTTGCCTTCCATTACTGATTCTTGAGATACGTCGTTTTTAACCTTTGCTGCATTTTTGCCTGAAATCCGTCCAAAGATAGCACATTCTCCCAAGTTTCCCGAGCCTTGATAGATTCCGGAAAACATTGAGCCTAATTCACCGGCACTGTAAAGATGGGGGATGGGCTTTCCTTTTAGATCCAATATTTCTCCATTTTCATTTCTTTCAGGTCCCCCCTGGGTATTAGTGAAGGAAGGAACCAATTCCATGGCATAAAATGGAGCCTTTTTAATAGGTTTTAAAGTATCCTTGGCTCTGCCAAAAATCGGGTCCTTTTTGTCAGAGCAGTATCTGTTGTATTCTCTGATTTGTTTTTGCAGATTAGCAGGGTCAAGGCCGATCTTTTCTGCCAGCTCCTTAATTGTGTCTGCCTTGATTATCAGTCCCTTTTCTATTTCTTCCACATTTCCTTCGCTCCATGTGGGATAAACAGGCTGAGACAGGCGAGCTGTTTCATCAAATATTGCAAAGGCAGGAAGTGAAACAGGCATCTGCATCCAGGTGCCGTGGAAATTCACATGACCGTGATTAGGCAAAACAGACTCATCGGTGAAACGAGTTCCGTCTGCTCCTACAAATATTACGTTCTGGCATGCAAAGCCCGTACATAAATCAGCTGCTTGCCTTCCCTGTATGGCATAAGCAAAGGCAGTATTTGTTTCAGGGTTTAAAACATTTAAATCAGGACCTGCAATATTGCTCATATGCCACAAGTTGGCCCCTGCTTCCATAGCCATCTTAATACCGTCTCCCGTGTTGTACCTTGCTGCTTTTGAATAAGCATATGGAAGCTGTAAATAGTCCTGTATCATCTGCATATTGTTTTCAAATCCGCCGGTACATAAAACCACACCATTTTTTGCCCGTATATTTAAGAGGGACCCATTGTTTTCCACTAGAACCCCGTGTATTATTTTTGTTTCAGGATCTTGTATAAGTCCTACTCCGGGTGATTCGTACCACACTTCTATATTGTCTTTTCTTTCTTCAACTGCCTTTTGCAGGGTCCTGTAAAAGGCGCTTGTCCAAATTTCTCCATCTATGAGGAGGGCTTCCATTACTTCCCCTCCGGGCAGGTCATATTCCCTGAAGGGGAAAACAGAAATATTGTCCGCACCCAAGTATTTGAGCCATTCATAATTTTGGCTTGCATAATTTAAATAGGTTTTTATCATTTCATCGCTGGGGGTATTGAATTTTCCTCGAAGATTCTTAAAATACTCGACACCCTTATCTGTGTTTTCCTTGTCAATGCTTATGACAGCTTGCATTGCAAACCTGGTGTTACCCCCCTCTTCACCTTTTGGAGCCTTTTCAATGAGAAGAACTTTGGCTCCTTCATCGGCTGCTGCTATGCTGGCAGCGGCTCCTGCTCCTCCGTATCCTACGACAATTACATCATATTCACCGTGCCAATCAATCCTTTTCAGAAAGTCATCCTCTTGCTTTGTCACAGCTTCCTGAACTTGTCCCGTCAATGTATCAAAAGAAAACCCCGTTATTGTCTGCATAAGAATCAATAGTGCTAAAAGCAGCAGTACAAATAACTTTTTCATTATTCTCCTCCTTTGTATATATAACTTCTTCTTTTTTCCATGGCTTTTAATTCTTTTAGTTCTTCTTCAATGATTCTTTCTTTCTCAACATTTAATTTTTCAGCCAATATTTCAATGAAAATATTTCTGAAATTATTCTTCCATCCTGTCATGGGGGGGTCATAAGTCAAGCCGAAAGCAGATAATTTTCCTGCATCTTCATATATATGACCCGGCTTTACCTGTTCAAAATCAATACCGTAAATTTTATTATCGTGAATAATAAAATTTTTAAAATTTACATCATATAATATAAATTGTTTTTTATAAAAGTCAAAAACTGCAGAATAAAAATCTTTAAGCCAGGCACAAAGCCTATAAACCATGCTTAAGTCCAAAGAATTATTTTTCTCTTCTTCCTCATACCAATCGAGAAAAGTAACTTCTCCCAAATCTTCAAGGTAAAGATGGTCATCTTCTGCTTTAATGATTGAAGGAACATTTACTCCTGCCTTTTTTAAAACACCCAGCACTTCTTTTTCTTTTATGTAGTTTTCCCGGTTTTCAAATTTTTTCAGAATATGTGTTCCCTCGTCTTCAACTATCCTAAATACATTATTCCTTTTACTTGGTAACATTATCTCTTTATGCATACTTCAATATCTCCGCTTTCCCTATATCCGTCCAGCTCCTTTGCAATTGCTTCCACTGCATTTTTCAAAATATTCTGAACAAACGGATTCATGGCAATATCCTGCCCGTTAATCTTAAGAGTAACACTGTTTTCAGTCAAAGCGCAATCCCTCCTTTCCGCCCGGCCTTTCAATATCATAGAACTTAATTCCCTGCATGTATATCCGCATTTTTTGCAGCATTCATCCTTCATGTCGGGGAGTCTGTCAAATACTTTTTCTTCAATTAAATCTACTAATTTTTCAATTTCCGTCAAAGAGTTTATTACGGGTAAACCATCATACTCTCTTAAGCTGTTGGATATTTGCCCTGATATGGCAAAGGTTGTTTCATCCAGCTTTTCCAAAATCCCTTCCACATCATGGGCTGTCACTATTTTGGGAGCACATGTATCCCTTACTCCCTCTAAAATAACAAAATCATGATTGTAAAAGGCCAGGATTTCATTCATACTTAGTTTTCTTTGAAACAAAACGTCTGTTTCATAGATGCCCCTTGCCGTTACTAATTGAGAGCCTGCCGTTTTATGCCTGTGGGTGTTAGTCCCTTCAATATCCATCTTAAATTTTTCAAAATGAATTTCCTTTACGCTTCCTACGGTATAATTCCGCCTTCTAAGTTCCTTTATTATGTTTTCTATGGTAGTTGTTTTGCCGGATTTAGATAATCCGATTACTGAAAAAACCTTCATATAGCACCTCTCATAAAAATAAATAATAATGCTACCCCAAGGCTCAGCCCTGTAAGGATATAATCAAATGCCCGCATTTTTAATACCATGTAGCTGGTTCTTTCGGGGTAAGCTCTAAAGCCTCTCATTTCCATTGCAGCAGCCAATTCCTTTGCTTTCATTATAGAATTTACGGTTATTGGAATAAGTATGTATTTGTAGACTTGAAATTTTTTATTGAATTTAACTTTTTTTAAATCAATTCCTCTTAGTTGTATTGCCGTTATCATATCTGTCATTTCTTCCTTGAATATAGGTAAAAACCTGATGGCGACAGAAACCATGAAGGCTATTTCATAAGGACACTTCCACTGAATCAGCCCTTGTATTATTTCCCTGCTTGATGAAGTTGTTATTATTGCGGCAGATACTATTATTATCCCCATCCTTAAGATGAATTCAAGAGATTTAATAATTCCGTAATCGGTAAAAACCGTAAAATTACCTATCTTCAAAAGAGGATTCCCCATATTTGTCAGTAAGCTCTGAATTAAGGCAATCATGAATATTATTTTTAATAATTTCTTAAGCCTTGATATTATTGATATAAAATCAACATTGTTGATAAGGCCGATAATTATTGCCGCAATGAGTATCAGGGATAAAAGGGATAATTCATTATAAATTAATGCTAGGGTCGATAGAATCAATACCTGTATAAGCTTTGTCCGAGGGTCAATGTTAATCATAATATCCCCCCTCAAGATTAATGATTCTGTCCTTGTGCCTTTCGATAAAATCCTTGTTATGGCTTATTATAAGCATTCCGATATTCTTTTTTTTGAGTTCTTCCAGGACTTGTGACAATACTTCTATTCTTTCTTTATCAAGAGAAGCAGTAGGTTCATCCAAAATGAGATATTCAGGGTTAAGCATTAATACTGAAGCAATTGCCAAGCATCTTTTTTCTCCATAACTTAAAAAATATGGATATGAATTTTTCACTTTTTGTAAATCAAAAATCTCCAGCATTTTTTCAGCCTTGTTAATGACTTCATCCTTATTGTATCCTTTAAACAATAAGGGAAATGTCAACTCTTCCATAACTCTTGCGGCAAAAAGCTGCCTTTCAGGATGTTGGAAAACATAACCGACTCTTTCTCCTATGGAGCCAAGGGACATCTCTCTTGTACTATGGCCAAACAGTTTTATTTCACCAAATGTCGGCTGCAATATACCCATGATCAATTTAGCTAAGGTTGTTTTCCCACAGCCGTTTTTCCCTGTTAAAACAGTCGTTTCGCCCTTATTTAATTCAAGGTTAAGATTATTGAATACCCTTCTGCCTCTTGGATATTCATATGAAACATTATTAATTTCAATTTTACTATTCATTAGTCTCCTATGCATATCAGCCTGTCCGCTATATCTAAATTTTCATTGTCATGGTCAACTAAGATTATTGTTTTACCTTCTTTTTTTAGCTTTAAAAGAATATCCTTAATAATTGCTCTTCCTTCATCATCGATCCAGGACATAATTTCATCACAAATGAGTATTGAAGGTTTGAGCATTAAAGTAGACGCAATTGCTATAAGCTGCTGCTGACCTCCCGATAAATTGTTGGGATTATCATGCCTGTATTCTTCCATGTTGATAATTCCTAAAATTTCATTCATTCTGAGGCCTATTTCTTCCCTGTCGACGCAAAGATTTTCGGGACCAAAGGCAAGTTCATCTTCTATTGTGGGAGAAAAGAGCTGGGTGGAAGGATTTTGAAATATTACTCCAATCTTGGTTACCGTGTCCCCAATACTAATATTTTTTATATTCTCACCAAAAATTAAAACCTCACCCCTTAATTCCCCCTTGTACAATCTTGGCACAAGGCCGCAGATACAATTGCACAAGGTTGTTTTGCCGCTTCCGCTTCTTCCCGTTATTGCAAGGGTTTCACCCGGTCTCACACTAAAACTTACATCCTTAAAAATATATTCTTTCGAGTCTTTATATTTAAAGCTTAAATTTCTTACTTCAACTGCATTCATCACTTAACCTCGATTTCAGTAATCCACTTGCATCTTCTGTTGCTGAAAATATCCGAAACCACTATGGATTCATAAGGTCCTCTTCCTCCCGAATCCCTGCTGCCAAGATATTTCCCGTCTTCCATGAAAGCAAGGTACACATTTTTATCCCTTGAAACCTCTTCGGAAGAATAAGCGACGGAATAGCCGTCAGCTGCCTTTATTACAATTGTTTTGTCCATAAAGTCGACATTGTGGCTTTTAAGCAAATCTTTGAGCTGAACACCTTTATATATATGTCTTGAAGGCTCAGTGGTTGATGTGTCAAGAACAGCTTCAAATACCTCGCCGTAAAGTATGATTTCTTCCTTGGCCAATATTTTTTCCATTTCATTATATTTCAAAACAATTTGAGCATTGGACAAGATTTGTTCCTGTTTTTCAATGGAGGCCTTGTTTAGTTTTAAGGATACCAGCAATGTAATTGACAATATGACTATTAAAATAATAAGAATCCCAACTCTTTTTTTCATGGCTCTTTAACGAAATAAGGAACAATCATGTCTGATTGACAGCATGTTCCATGTTCTCCTCCTTCAGCTTTTTCATGCATGCCGTGGTCAGGTACAAGTATTATAGCTCCCTCCCACTCTTCACTTAAGTCTTTCAGATACTTATCTATAGTCTGTATGTATTCCATGGTTTCTGTCGAATATGGTCCGTAACTGTGGCCCCTGTCATCAATGCCGTGAAAATGAATAAAAATTAAATCATGTCCTTCCTTAACGGCTTTTAAGGCCCTTGCATATATTTCATCGTCAATTTCATTGTTTTTGTTGATATCCGTGTTAAGTTCCGGCTCGACTTCGGTATTTAATATTTTTATGTCTCCTTCAAGCAAAATACAGCTTTTATTGTTGTCAAGGGCATACTTGAATATGGTGTCCACATCCGTCTGCCGGTTGCTCCTGTCATGGACCCCGTTTACATCAGGGGTTTGTCCCGTGATGATAGCTGCAAAGCCTGCATTTGTAACGGGAGTGAATACGCTTAAGGCAGGATATTTAAAATATTTATTTAAAAAAGTAAGCTTATTCTCTTCACAGGCTCTTTTAAACTGGTTGTATGAAAATCCGTCTAAGAGCACCGCCATAAATTTTTCGCCTTTATCCAGGAATTCTTTCATGTCATAATATGCATCAGTTATACTGTGATAATTATCGGTTAAATAAATTCCTTCTACCTTTTCAATAGATTGGCCCCCGGCTATTACTGTATTATTATCCAGATAAAAGTCGACAGGTATTTGAATAATTTCTCCATTATTTAAAATTACT
>JAAYOE010000114.1 GCA_012520455.1 Tissierellia bacterium | reverse complement strand
TCCATAAATAGATAAGTTTGCTTTAATTCTCTTCTCCATCTTCATCCTCCTTATATTCAAGAATGTCCCCGGGTTGGCAATCAAGAGCTTTGCATATTTCATCCAAGGTAGAAAGTCGTATTGCCTTTGCCTTATTATTTTTAAGTATTGAAAGATTTGCAGGAGTAATATTTATTTTCTCTGCTAATTCCATAAGGCCAATCTTCCTTTTGGCCATCATAACATCAAGTTGTACGATTATCGCCACATTATCCCCCCTAAACCGTCAAGTCATTTTCGTCCTTGTAGTATATGGACTGTTTGAACAAATCTTTCAGAGTCAAGCATAGCAAGCAGGCAACAACAAATATGACTATTATAACAATCGTTGAAATTGTAGGCATAACTATCATTTTTACCAAATAGATAAAGGCAATAGCCAAACAAGCAAGAGCAATTTTTCTTAAAGATGAAACATTGGCATGTATAAAGGGGTTGCCCATAAGCAAGGTTTTAAATATTACCTTTAGCTGCCACAAAATGTATACACAGGTCATGCCTGATGCCAAGAGGATAGCTTTAAAAAACAAGGCATCGGCATCGACTATTCCGAAATAACCATAGAGCCAGGATGATGAAAAAGGAACCAAAATACAGCAAATAATTGCCACTATAAACAAAATATCGATGCTGATTTTAGTCATATAATGAACAATGCTCTTTTGATACATAAAAATCCTCCACACAATTGTTATCGTATTTTTATTATAGCAGATATTTCTTGCATGTCAATAATTATTTATCGTTTTACGATAATTTTTTATTGATAAAAGGCATTATTTGATTTGACTCAAATAATGCCTTTTATCAATAAATTATTGTTTGCTCGCCACAAGGGTGATAAGGTAAATTACAAAAAGCTCAGCTGCTGGTTTCGATCAAGTATTTTTTTAATGAATGATTTCCTGTGTATTTGGCAGGGACCGTATTCCAGCAAGGCTTCAATATGGTCCTTGGTGCCGTAGCCCTTATTCTTGCTGAATTTATATTGGGGATATAGTTTATCCATCTCATCCATCTCCCTGTCCCTGGTTACCTTTGCTACTATGGATGCTGCTGCTATCCCGTGACATCTTGCATCTCCGTGAATAAGGTTTGACTGGGGGATGGCAATGTTGAGTTTTTCCGCATCAACCAAGATATAATCCGGAATTATTCTCCTTTCTTCCCTGTCTCTTAAATTCTCCACAGCTTGTACCATTGCCAGCCTTGTTGCATTTTTAATATTGTATTCATCAACCTTGGTCCAGTCTAATTCTCCGATTCCAAAAGCCACAGCTGATTCTGTTATTATGGAAAACAATTCTTCTCTCTTTTTAGGGGTCAGCTTTTTGGAATCATTGACACCTTCTATAAGTAAACCTTTGGGCATGATAATTGCGCAAGTCACAAGGCTGCCAGCCAAACACCCTCTCCCTACTTCATCGATGCAGGCTATGTAATTATATCCCTTGTCCCAAAGCTCCTGTTCTATTTTAAGCATTATTATTACTCCTCGGATACTCCAAGCTTATCCTGCCTAACCTGCCGGCCCTGAAGTCCATAAATAAAAGTTCCGCCACCCTCAGGTAGTCTATGCCTTTATTATTTATAAAAAAGCCTTTTTTACGGGCTATATTATCCAATATGTCCAGGGGCTTTTCTCCTGCCTCTATGCCGTATCTTTCAAGGATGGCATTTTCTTTTCCCATTTCCTGCATCCTGATAACAAATTTAAGGGCAATTTCCTCCAAGACCAATACATCATCTTTTATTGCTCCCGTGAAGGCAAGATTTAAAGCGCTTGCTTCATCATCAAACTTAGGCCACAAGATGCCGGGCGTATCCAAAAGGTCGATATCACCTGCCAAGTGTATCCATTGCTTCCCCTTTGTTATTCCAGGCTTATTTCCTGTTTTAGCGCTTTTCCTTTTGGCCAGGGAATTTATAAGGGTAGATTTGCCAACATTGGGTATGCCCACAACCATGGCTCTTATAGTTTTGTTCAATAATCCTCTTTTTCTGTACCTTTCAACTATTTCCTTGCTGGCATCCCCTATGGCCTTGTTTAATCTGTTGAGCTCCCTGTTATTTGTTGAATTATAAAGGACGACTGACCAGCCCTTTTTCCTGTAATGGTCTTCCCATTCTTTATTCATATCGGGGTCTGCTAAATCGTATTTATTTAACACTATCAGTCTTTTTTTATCCCTGAAAAGGATGTCAAAGTCAGGATTTTTGCTGCTGTCGGGAACCCTTGCATCTAAAACTTCAATAATTAAATTGACTAATTTTATGTTTTCCTGCAGGAGTTCCTTTGTTTTTTTCATATGTCCCGGATACCAGTTAATATTCATATATACCTCTTATGATGCATTTTTTCTAAGCCTGTTTCTTTTCCCTGCCCCCTTGCTCGATGATATGGGGCATGTCATGGGAAAAAGACAAAAATTGAGGACTCACGTCCTCAATTAAATTAATACTGCCTTAATTCTTTAACTTTAGTCGCCTTACCTGTTCTTTGTCTCAAGTAGAACAAACGAGCACGTCTTACTTTACCTTTTCTTACCACTTCAATTTTTTCAATCTTCGGTGAATGAATAGGGAAGGTTCTTTCAACTCCGACTCCGTAAGAAATTTTTCTCACGGTAAAAGTTGCCCTGTTGCTCTCGCCTTGCTTTTTAATTACGATGCCTTCAAATATCTGAATTCTTTCTCTGTTTCCTTCCTTGACCTTTACATGAACCTTTATGGTATCTCCCACATTAAAAGGTGTTACACTTTTAATCTGTTCATTTTCTATAGCCTTTATCAAGTCCATTTGTATACCTCCCTTCATTTAAGCGTTCTTGTTAATTTTCAGAGGACCGCCGTATAACCTTAGCATTATAGCACATGACTTGTAAGCCATACAAGTTCTATTTGAATTTTTTTGCTAATTCCTTGTACTTTTCAATTATACTCTCGTCCTTTATCATATCCGGACGTCTTCTTAGAGTCAGCTCTATAGCTTTAAACAGCCGCCATTCTTCAATATTTTTATGGTGTCCGGACAGTAATATTTCCGGTACATCTAAACCCTCATAGCTTTCCGGCCTGGTGTACTGGGGATACTCCAAGAGGTTTTGGCTGTGTGATTCCTCCTTTGCAGATTCATCAGACCCCAAAACTCCTTTTATCAGTCTTCCAACTGCATCAACTATCAGCAATGCAGGCAGCTCACCGCTTGTTAACACATAGTCCCCCAAGGATATTTCCTCATCAACATACTTGTCTATGATCCTTTGGTCTATACCCTCATAATGTCCCGGAATAAGGATTATATGCTCCTTAGTCGATAATTCTTTTGCTTTGTTTTGATTAAACAAAGAGCCTTTCGGTGATAAATAAATAATATATGAATTATGTTTTTTAATAGCATCCAAAGCTCTGAACATAGGCTCCGGCTTCAAGAGCATCCCGGGACCGCCGCCATAAGGATAATCATCTACTTTTTTATGCTTATCCTGGGAGTAATCCCTTAAGAAGACATACTCCAATTCAAACAATTTGTTTTCTACAGCCCTGCCTATTATTCCGTTTTTTTTATAAACTTCAATTAATTCCGGAAATAAAGTTACTATCTCAAATTTCATTCAAGCAACCCTTCGATAACATCTATTACCATTTTCTTTTCTTGAATATTGACTGATTTGACAACATCCTTGATTGCAGGTATTAAAAATGTCCTCTTCTTGTCTTTAACTTCATATACATCGTTGGCTGCCGTTTGATAGATTTGAGAAATTTTCCCCATGTGGTCGCCCTCACTGGAGTAGACATCCATTCCCTCCAAATCGAATAAATAGTATGAATCTTCGGGAAGCTGTCTCAACTGGTCTTTTAGTATGGATATGTATGTGTCCTTGAATTTTTCTGCAGTACCCATATCATCAATGCCTTTCAGTTTAAGATAAACCATCCCTTTTTGATCCCATACATCATCGATGGTGCGCTTTGTATCGTCTTTTTCCGTATAGACATATTTTAGGTCCCGGAATCTTTCCAAATCATCGGTCATGGGGATGCACTTCACATAACCCTTTATCCCGTGTGTATTGACTATTTTGCCAACTTTAATATAATCCATCCTTAAGCCTCTGTAAGGTTATTGAATTATTTCGACAATAACTCTTTTATTATCCTTGGTGGCAGCTGCTTTAACAACAGTTCTTATCGCTTTAGCTATCCTGCCTTGTTTCCCGATTACTTTACCCATGTCATCGGGAGCTACCTTTAATTCGATTATCAGTGACTGACTACCTTCTACTTCATTGACTTCAACCATATCGGGATTGTCAACAAGTGATTTTGCTATATATTCTACTAATTCACCCATGATATCACCTCTTACTTGTTTTCATCTCTTTTTTCGTAGATGCCGTTATTCTTGAAAAGCATATTTACCGTATCGGTTGGTTTTGCACCGTTATTCAGCCATCTTATAGCGCTTTCATCGTTTATCTTTACAACCTTCGGCTCTGATACAGGATTGTAGTATCCTATTTCTTCAATAAAACGGCCATCTCTGGGAGAACGTGAATCTGCAACTACTATTCTGTAGAAAGGTTTCTTTTTGGAACCCATTCTTTTTAATCTGATTTTTACTGACATTCTGTCACCTCCTTGTAATAATGTATGGGGACAAAGTTTTTCTAAGTCCCGACTTATATATGAAAAAGGAATATTCCAATTTCTGACTGTCAAAAGGGCATCTTGAATCCGCCCATGCCGCCGAAGCCGCCTTTCTTCTTTCCTTGGCCCATTGCCTGGAATTTTTTCATCATTTTTTTCATCTCTTCATACTGTTTTAACAGAGAATTGACCCTTTGAACCGATGTCCCGCTTCCCGCGGCAATTCTTTTTCTTCTGCTTCCGTTTATTATTGAAGGGTTCATCCTTTCCTTCTTAGTCATGGATTGGATGATGGCTTCGGTATATACTAATTCTTTCTCATCAATTTTCAGACCCTTCAGCTTCTTTTTACCTCCGAGACCCGGAACCATTTCCAATATCTCATCCAAGGGTCCCATGTTTTTCATCTGTTGAAGCTGGCTTAAGAAATCATCCAAGTTGAAATCTTGAGTTTTCAGCTTCTTTTGGAGTTCAAGAGCCTGTTTTTCGTCAAAAGCATCCTGGGCCTTTTCTATAATCGAAAGGACATCTCCCATACCTAAGATTCTTGATGCCATCCTGTCAGGGTGGAATGTTTCAAGCTGGTCCATTTTCTCTCCCACGGACAAAAACTTTATGGGCTTATCCACCACTCTTCTTATGGACAGGGCTGCTCCTCCCCTTGCATCCCCGTCAACCTTTGTTAGAATCACTCCCGTAATATCCAAATATGAGTTGAAGGTTTCCGCAACCTTTACAGCATCCTGGCCTGTCATTGCATCCAAGAGCAAAAGTATTTCATGAGGTTTTAGGGTTTCTTTAATTTCAACCAACTCATCCATCAAATCATCATCGATGTGAAGCCTTCCCGCAGTATCTATGATTACCACGTCATTGCCCTGCTTCATGGCATGGTTCATGGCTTCCTTTGCAATTTTTACCGGAGATATCTTATCTCCCATTTGGAAAACCGGAACCCCTACGCTTTCTCCCACTACCATAAGCTGCTTGATTGCAGCCGGCCTGTAAACGTCGCAGGCTGCCAACAAGGGCCTCCTGCCTTCCTTTTTAAGTTTTTTGGCAAGCTTTCCGCAGGCTGTCGTTTTACCTGCCCCCTGTAGGCCGCACATCATGAAATAAGTTATGCCGTTTGAGTTGAATTTCAGTCTGCTTTCACCTTGCCCCATTATTTCGGTCAATTCTTCATGAACTATTTTTACCACCTGCTGGCCGGGAGTCAAGCTTTCCATTACTTCAGTGCCCAAGGACCTTTCTTTCACAGTCTTGATAAAGTCTTTCACAACCTTATAGTTAACATCTGCTTCAAGAAGGGACATTTTGATTTCTTTCATGGCAAGGTCAATGTCTTTTTCTGTCAGTTTCCCCTTGCCCCTCAGCTTTTTTAATGCATTTTGAAGTTTATCGGATAAATTTTCAAACATTTTTAACCCTCATTAATTATTTTTGCGGCTTCAAGTCTTATTTTTTCAATAAGGTCTTTATACTTTTCATCATCGATCTCTGATGACAGTTTGATGATGTTTTCTGCCGCCCGGCTGTATTTCATATATTTATCATGAAGCTTTATTTTCTGCTCATAGGCTATAAGGTTCTTTTCGGCTCTTTTTAAAGCATCATGGACTCCCTGTCTGCTGATGTTCATTTCTTCGGCTATTTCTGACAAGCTGTAATCTAAATTATAATACATTTCAATTATGGTGGCTTGATTTTCCTTCAGCAGGTCACCATAATAGTCATAAAGGATGCTGTATATAAAATTTTTCTCCGACATCTCAACCTCTGTAAAGCATTTTGCTTGACAGTGCATTTTACCCCATCCCAAAGGTTTTGTCAATAGTTTTTGAAAAATTTTTCTCAAAAAGAAATGCTCCCTTATATGAGAGCATATTCATGCCGCCTTTTTTTATGGGTGTGTCTCATTTGCTGTTTCATTCAAAAATTGCATTTACGAAGTCTTGGGCATCAAAGTCCTGGAGATCGTCTATTCCTTCTCCCACACCCACATACTTTATCGGTATTTTTAATTCATTCACTATGGGGAAGGCTATGCCTCCCTTTGCGGTTCCGTCTAATTTTGTTAATATCAAACCGTTTATGTTGCATGCTTCTTTAAACATCTTAGCCTGAACTATGCCGTTTTGGCCTGTGGTGGCATCTATTACAAGATAAACGTCAATGTGGGCTTCACTGAATTCCCTGTCAAGAATTTTAAAAATCTTGCTCAGCTCCTTCATGAGGTTTTTCTTGTTATGAAGCCTTCCTGCAGTATCACAAATCAATATGTCCGCCTTTCTTGCCTTGGCTGCTTGTATTGCATCGAAAACTACTGCTCCCGGGTCTGACCCTTGTTCTGACGCTATTATGTCAACCCCTGCCCTATAGCACCATTCCTTAAGCTGGTCTACGGCAGCAGCCCTGAAAGTATCGGCTGCAGCAACAATAACCTTATTGCCGGATTGTTTTAACCTGTAGGCGATTTTCCCGATAGAAGTAGTTTTTCCGACTCCATTTACACCTACTATCAGGATTACCCTTTGTTTATCGGTTACATCAGGCCTTTCATTTTCTTTAAGTGCATTTATCAGATATTCTTTAATTATTTCTTTAATCTCCAAAGTATCTTCTAATTTTCTTTTCTTTGTTTCTTCCTTGATGTATTCAATAATGTCCATGGTTGTTTCAACGCCCATGTCCGACGTAATAAGTATTTCTTCTAATTCATCAAGAAAATTATCATTTATTTTTTTGTGTTGAAAAATAACGCCTTCGATTTGGTCCGTAAGATTTTTCTTAGTCTTGATTAATCCTTCTTTCAGCTTGGCAAAAAAACTTTTATTTTCCTTATTCATTGTTTCCTCCGTTATCATTAGGGGCCTTCATCTCTTATCCCCATACCCTTATATTGCATCTGCTAATTTCAGTGACACCAATTTTGTTACACCCTTTTCTTCCATTGTTGCTCCATACAAGGTATCCGCATATTCCATGGTTCCTTTCCTGTGGGTTATGACGATAAATTGTGTATCCTTTGAAAATTCCTTCAAATATTGAGAGAACCTGTAAATATTCAAATCATCCAGGGATGACTCTATTTCATCCAAGACGCAAAAAGGGGTAGGCTTTGTTTTTAAAATTGAGAACAAGAGGGCTATGGCGGTAAGTGCCTTTTCGCCTCCGGATAATAAGGATATCTTGCTTAATTTTTTCCCCGGCGGCTGGACTGTTATTTCTATGTTGCTCTTCAAGGCATCTTCCTCATTTTCCAAATAAATATCCCCGCTGCCTCCATTGAAAAGCTTCCTGAACACTTCCCCGAACTTAGACCTTATGCTGGAAAATTCCTCAAGGAATTTATCCTTCATTTGAATTTCAAGCTCTTTAATAGCTTCATTCAGGTGGTCTATGGCATCTGTCAGGTCTTTCTGCTGTTTTGTCAAAAAATCATATCTTCTTTTTACTTCCTTGTATTCTTCTATGGAGTCTAAGTTTATGTTTCCTAATTCCTTTATAGCTTTTTTACAGGAGTTCACTTCGCCGTAAAGCCTTGTTTGACTTATGCTGTCATCCTTATATTTTAGAGCCATGGCATAGTTTATTTCATAGTCTTCCCATAGTTTTGCCGAAATATCTTCTATTTTAGAACTTTCCCTTTCAATTTTCACATTCATCTTGATTTCTTCATCAAGTATTTCGGTTATGAGTTTATTTGATTCGTTGATTTTGCTTTGATAGCCGTAAATCTCATCCTGACTGCTTTTAAGGCTTTCTCTTTCCTTTGTATACCTTTCGTTTATTTCCTTGATTTCTTCTCTTAAAGCTTCCGCTTTATTGGTATATTCAAGGATTGTATCCCGGGCTTTTTCGATTTCCCTGTCAAGGGCGGATAAGCTTTCTTCTTTCAGGTCTTTGGCCTTGTTGTTTCTTTCAAGCTCCATGTAGCAGTTATTTAGCTTTTCTTCCATAAGCCTGATATTTTGGATGATTCCTGTAACTTGGTCTCTCTGGGCTGAAATTGTATTGTTGTATTCATCATATTTAACCTTTAGGGAATCACTTTGCAAAATAGCTGTTTCAATTGCTTTTTCTTTTTCTTCAATGGATGATTTCAGTTTTTCCGTTTCCTTGTTGAGGAAAACTAAATCCTCTTCATATTTATCATTCTCTTTTTGTATGAATCCAATCTCTTCCCGGTATTTGCCGATGGCAGCAATGGTTTTTTCATTTTGGTCCGACAGCATCCTGACTTTTGATTCGTTCATCTCAAAAAGAGTGTTTTTTTCATTGATTGTTTTTTTGATTTCTTCGGTTAAGTTTGTGTATTCCTCTATTTTTGCATTCAAAATATTCATTGAATGGTTTTTCTCTTCCAATTCTTTGGACACCTTATCGAGACGAAGCCCTAATTCTTCGATTTCTCTTTTTCTTCCCAAAAGACCCAGGCTTGCGCCTATATGGCCGCCGGTAACCGACCCGCCTGCATTTATTACTTCTCCCTGGAGGGTGACAATTTTTAGGGCATTGCCCGTTTTCCTGGATATTTTAAAGCCATTGTTCAAATTGTCCACAACGATTATCCTGCCCAGGAGGTTTTTAATGACAGCTGAGAATTTGGGGCTTGTTTGAATCAGCTTGTCTGCCGTGTCAATGACGCATTCTTCCCTCAGCACTTCCCTTTCAGCCTTGTTTAAACTTCTTTCGGAAAGGAGGTTGATGGGAAGAAAAGTAACTCTTCCGATTTTCTTTTCTTTTAAATATTCGATGATCGCTTCAGCTTCAGAGTCAGTGTTTACGATAACATTTTGGACTGCTGACCCCAAGGCTGTTTCAACGGCGGTTTCATATTGCTTTTCTGTCCTTATCACATCGGCCACGGTACCTAATATGGTTTTTAATACCGGTTCCTTGTCCTTGTTGTTCATCAGGGTCTTGACGCTTTTATAGTAGCCCTCATAGTAGGCTTCCATGTTGGAGAGGATGTTTATTTTGGACCTGATCCCCTTATACTCTTCACTTAGGTTGGAAATTTCCAAATTTAGTCTTTCTTTATTTTTTGCCGCTGAGTTCAATTCTGAAAATGCCCTGTCAAGGTCTGCTTTTTTCTTACCTATGTCCCGGCTTATGGCGCCTTGTTCTTCTAAGAGCCTGTTGATGGTTTCCCTTCTATTTTGTATTTCTTCTTCCTCGGTCTTTACTTCATTAAATAAATGCCTAATCCTCTCTGTATTGTTTGCTATTAAAGAATCAATGGTGTTTTTTTCTGAATTTATCTTGTTTACATCCTTATGAAGTTCAAAAAGCTCATTTTTTTGCTTCTCAATCAAGAGGCTTATCTCATCTATTTCTTTTTTGTATTCCTTTATATTGGAATCCATTACTTCATATTTCTCTTTATCGATCTTGCATGTTTCTTCTAATGATGATTTTTCCCGGATTAAGGTATTGACGGTTTCGGTCAGGTCCAAATTTCGATTTTCAAGGCTCCTGATTTCATTTTTGATATTTTCTATGTTTGACCCGTACAGGAGCTCCTTTTCCTTGTGAACCTGGATTAACCGGTTACAATCCTCCAATTCTTTATTCTTGGACTCTCTTATTTTTTCTGTTTTATTTATTGCATTTTCTAATTCCTTGATTTTTTCTTTTAAATCTTCAATGATTTCCGTATAGTTATCTCTTCTTTTTTGAAGCCTCAGCTTTTCTTCCAAGGCCAAATCTCTTTGGTTTTTTAATCCTTCTAATTGCTTGGTGTGTTTTTCGTATTCATGGCATAAATAATTCAATTCATACTTCTTCAGCTTGTCCCTTATTTCTATAAATTTTTGGGCCTTTACGCTTTGCTCATAGAGGGGGTCTATCCGTTCCCTGAGCTCTGCTATTATGTCTTCGGTTCTTTCTAAATTAGCTTTTGTCTTTTCTAATTTTCTTTCGGATTCTTCCTTTCTTGTCTTGTATTTTACTATTCCGGAGGCTTCTTCAAAAACTTGTCTCCGCACATCGGAATTAGGGCTTAGAATGTCTTCCACCCTGCCTTGTCCGATAAAAGAATAACCCTCTCTTCCGATTCCCGTATCCATGAAAAGCTCTCTTACATCCTTGAGCCTGCACTGCCGCTTGTTGATGCAGTATTCGCTTTCGCCGGTTTTATAGAGCTTGCGGCTTATTGCTACCTCCTTGTATTCAAGAGGTATAATTCCCGATTCGTTGTCAAAAATCAGCCTGACTTCAGCGTAGCCCAAGGGCAGCCTCTTTTCGGTTCCGGCAAAGATTACATCATCCATCTTGCCCCCCCTTAAGGATTTTGCACTTTGCTCGCCCAAGACCCATTTAATGGCATCGGAAATATTGCTTTTTCCGCTTCCGTTGGGTCCCACAATGGCTGTAATGCCTTTTTCAACATCTATTTCCGTTTTATCGGCAAAGGATTTAAATCCGTTTACATATATTTTTTTTAAATACATAAACCCTCCGTCTGCAAATTCAAATAATAATGGAAAGCATCTCTTTTATTAAAGGAGCACAAGCTCCTGTCCTTATTATATATTTCAATTATATCATCTTTTTTCTTCTTAAAGGAGATTTCTTTTATTGCAAACTTATCTTTCAATTTATTGATATTGGTCCTTTTTTGGCCTGCAAGGCTGCTTATGAGTCTGTTAGGCGCATGAATAACAAGGCCCCCCCGGATATCCCCTGAGTCTAATCTTGTCAATTCAGCCGTCAAGGCATAAAGGTAAATTCTCTCTTCAACCAATTGTCTGAAAGCAGGATGAAAGGGTCCGGCCTTTACGTCCCCATCCTCATTGATTGAGTCTGTATTTTGAAGTCCTATCCTGATGACATCTATATTGTTAATGGAGTAAAGGCTGTACATGTAGGCCGATAATTCCACCGCCTCTTCCAAGGTCAGGGGCTTGTAAGACCCCTCTTCATACATATCAGAAAGGTCTGTATCCTTAATTACCAGGGTGGGATAAATTCTAACCATCCGGGGTCTCATTGCAATGGACTCCATACATGTTTTTATGTCCTTTTCCTTAGTGGTTCCCGGAAGGCCCGGCATTATCTGGTGGCCTAAAACAAAGCCATGGTCTCTTATCAGGCGGCTTGCCTCCAAGGACTGCCTTTTGTTGTGGCCTCGGTTTGAAATTCTCAACACCTCATCATCCAAGCTTTGAATACCCAGCTCTATTATATCCATTCCGTATTTCTTTTGTAGCTCTAAAATGTTTTCATTTATGACATCCGGCCTTGTGGAGCACCTTATCCTGCTTATGATTCCTAAATCCTTGTAATGTTTGGCAGCCATCAACAGTTCTCTTTGGACTTCCGGGTCGATTGCCGTAAAGGACCCGCCAAAAAATGCAATTTCCGTGTGGGTATCTTTATCTATTGTCTCAATATACTTTTCAACAATATTTCTTACATATTCCCCATCAACCTTTACATCCGGGCGTCCCGTAATCCTTCTTTGGTTGCAAAAAACACACTGGTTGGGACAACCTGCGTGGGGTACAAAAATAGGGATTATTTTTATCTTTTTATTCATTTAACTGCCCTTCTTTTATGAGTGCATCCTTAGCCGCATTCTGCTCAGCGATTTTTTTATTTTTGCCGACCCCCTTCCCGACCACTTTTTTGTTAACCACCGCATTTACATGAAATACCTTTTCGTGATCGGGCCCTTCTTCCTTTGTCACTATATATCTGATCTTGCAAGACTGGCTTTTGCCCTGGTAGTATTCCTGGAGGTAGGACTTGAAATCTGAAACGATTTTTCCTTTCACTGCTGCCCTTATGTAGTCGGTTAAATTATCCAATACAAACTTTTCGGCCTCCTTGTACCCTCCGTCCAAATATATGGCGGCTATGACAGCTTCCAGGGCATCTGCCAATATAGACTTCCTTTCTCTTCCTCCCGATGCTTCCTCGCCTTTTCCCAGGAGAAGATATTTCCCTATATTTAAGTTTTCCGCCACTAAGCTCAAGGTATCCTCGCAGACTACCCGGGCTCTCAATTTAGTCAATTCTCCTTCAGGGTAATCGGGAAATTCATCATATATAAAACGGCTCACGGAAATACTCAGAACGGCATCTCCCAAAAATTCAAGCCTCTCATTATTAATCTTGTTATATGCCTTATCCTCATTTGAATATGAGCTGTGTGTCAGGGAATTTTCCAATACTTTTATATTATTAAATTTATAGTCTATTATTCCTTCAAACTCATGAATCCTATCCCTGTTCATTTTTCCCTCCCTATACAGCTGACCTTAAGCAGACCCTCCAAAAAAGGAAAGAGGACACATCTTTTAGTACATATAGTCTATGGGGCCGATTCCTGAAGGAATGCCCCGCTACAGTGTCCCCACACCTCTTTAATTATTTATCTCTTCCAAGTATTTTACAATATCTCCGACTGTTTCAATCTTCTCAATGCTTTCATCATCAACTTCAATGTCAAATTCATCTTCGATTGCCATTATCAATTCAAAAAGTGTTATTGAATCCGCATCCAAGTCATCTGCAAAGGATGTCTCCGGGGTAATATCTTCAGGCTCTAAACCGACCTTCTCGGCAACCAATTCTCTGATTCTTTCAAACATAAAATCACCTCCTCGCCATGCTCTCTTCAATTAATTCATTCACCCTGGTTTCAACGCAAATTTTCGCCTGACGTATAGCGTTTTTTATGGCCTTGGCATCTGAACTGCCGTGTGCCTTTATCAGGGGAGCCTTAACTCCCAAGAGGGGAGCTCCTCCATGCTCTGAATAATCAAATTTACTTTTGAAGTTTTTTAGTGCCGGCTTTAATAAGATCCCGCCTAATTTAGATCTCATGCCTGACATAATTTCTTCCTTCAAACCCCTCATAAGCTCCAAGACGGTTCCTTCCATGGTTTTCAGTATCATATTTCCCGTAAACCCGTCGCAAACCACAATATCTGCCATACCCTTAAGGAGGTCTCTGGCTTCAAGGTTTCCGATAAAGTTTATGGGAAGACTTGAATTTTCTAATAATTTATAAGTTTCAAGGGTTAATTTATCTCCCTTGGACTTTTCCGTACCTATGTTGGCCAAGGCAATCTTAGGAGAGGTGATCTTCATTGCTCTTTTCAGATAAATATCCCCCATAATGGCAAAATCATATAAGAACTCAGGTTTTGAATCCACATTTGCACCTGAATCTATCAATAAACAAAATCCCCCTGACATATTGGGTATCAGGGAACCTATCGCCGGTCTTTCAATACCGTTGATTCTTCCGATAACAAGGGTTCCCCCGCTTAAAAGGGCTCCCGTGCTGCCCGCCGATACAAGGCCATGGGCCCTGCCTTCCTTTACTGCATACAAGGCTTTAACCATTGAAGAATCCTTCTTCCGCCTTATAGCTAAGACAGGTTTATCATCATTAGTAATGATATCCCCTGCATCGATGATATCTATATTATTGAAATTAGATGTATTTTTTTCCAGTATCTTTTTGATTTCATTTTCTTTTCCGGCTAATACAAGACTTATATTGTATTCGTCTCTTGCCTTTATGCTACCTGTAACAACTGCCTGGGGCGCATTGTCTCCGCCCATGGCATCAACTGCTATTCTCATGGCCACCTCTATCATATGTACTCATGAAATAGTATATAGCAGGAATATTTGTTTTGCAATAAAAAAATAGTGCACGGCACTATTTTTATAGCCTTACTTTATTCAACAGCATTTTATTCAACTGCTACAACTTCTTTTCCGTCATAGTATCCGCAAGCTGCACAAACCCTGTGAGCTAACTTTTGCTCGTGGCATTGCGGGCATTCCACAGTATTAGGAACAGTAAGTTTTGCATTGGCTGCTCTTCTTGAATCTCTTTTGGCCTTGGAAGTTTTTCTCTTTGGTACTGCCATCTTTACACCTCCTTATTTCAACAGGTCCTTCAACTTATCAAATCGCGGGTCTGTTAACCTGCTTTCACATTGACATATTTCCTCGTTTAAATTAACTCCGCAATTAGGGCATATGCCTTTACAGTCATCCCGGCACAATGATTTCATGGGCATGGACAAATAAATCAACTGTTTGACTATTTCATCCATCCTTATCATTCCGTCAGTTACAAGCATTTGAATTTCATCAGATTCCATATCTTCATTCTGGACTAAGCCGGCAGAAAATTTTGTTTCAATTTTTTTGTCAAACTCTTCTAAACACCTGGCGCATTGAGCCTTTACAAGGTACTCAATTTTGCCGGAAAATGTTAAGGAGTCATCAATTTTTAAAATTTCGCCGGTTAATAATATATTTTTGTCAAGACGTGTTTCTTTTAAAAATTCTTCGTCTTCAATTGTCAATTTCTCATTCACTTTTAAAGACACATCATCAGATGACAAAAACTTCTTGATTTTTAGTAACATAATACCACCCTTGAATTGCAGAGTTAATTATATGAAAAAAGAAAATATTTGTCAAGGTTATATTTTTTCTTTATTTGCAGGTTAATTCCTTTGTATCCCTTGCAATCATCAGTTCTTCATTTGTAGGAATGACAAATACTCTTACTTTTGAGCCGTCTTTTGATATTTCAGCTTCTTTTCCCCTGATCTTATTCTTTTCCTCATCTATTTCTACACCTAAGAACTCTAAGCCTTCACATATTTGTTTTCTTGCAGGGGCTGAATTCTCACCGAGGCCTGCAGTGAATACCAAATAATCCAGGCCGCCCATGGCTGCAGCATATGCGCCTATATACTTTTTAACCGAATATGCAAATTTATCCAGGGCTAACTCGGCCTTCTTATTTCCCTTGTCGGCTTCTGCTTCGATGTCCCTGAAATCGTTGGAAACGCCGGAAATACCTAAAACTCCGGATTTCTTGTTCATTAAATTATCAACCTCTTCGGCTGTCATCCCTTGTTTCATCATCAAGAAGGTTACAATTGCAGGGTCTATATCTCCGCACCTGGTTCCCATAACCAAGCCTTCCAAGGGAGTCATCCCCATGCTGGTGTCAAAAGATTTGCCATCCTTTACAGCGGTTAAGCTTGCTCCGTTTCCCAAGTGGCAGGTAACAATTTTGGTTCCTTCCAGGCTTTTGCCTGTTATTTGGGCAAGCCTTTCGGATACATATTTATGTGATGTTCCGTGGAATCCGTATCTTCTTATTTTCAGTTCTTCGTACAAGTCATAAGGCAAGGGGTATATGAAGGATACAGGAGGCATTGTCTGATGAAATGCCGTATCAAATACTCCTACCATGGGTACGTCAGGCAGCAATTCCTTGCATGCTTCAATACCTATGATGTTGGGAGGGTTGTGAAGAGGTGCTAACCCTATACATTCCTTCATTGCTTCAATCACTTCATCGTCAATCAATACCGAAGATGCAAACTTTTCACCTCCGTGAACCACCCTGTGGCCTACGGCATCAATTTCGTCCAATGATTTTACTGCCCCGTACTTTTCGTCAAGCAATGTTTTGAGTACAAGATTGATTGCATCCTTGTGGTTTTTCAAGGGCTCTTCAATAACCAATTTGTCCAATCCTGTTTTTTCATGTTTTAATAAACTGCCTTCGATTCCGATTCTTTCAACCAAACCTTTGGCTAAAACAGATTCATCATCCGTATTTATCAATTGATACTTCAATGATGAACTTCCGCAGTTAATTACTAATACATTCATATTTTTCCTCCATAGATGTTTTTTAATTTATATAAAATCCTTAGATTTTAATCAGCACTTGATTATCCTTTCAATTTTTTTGTTATTTAATACAAAAATATCGCAATTTGATATTTCGTAATTCCACAAGGTGTCATCATCCGCTATTTTCAGATACAAGAGTATACCTTGAATAACTCCGTAATGGGTCGATATCAGCGAATGGTCAGGCACCCGGTCCATGAAAAATGATATTCTTTCAACTATATCATCATAGCCTTCCCCTTTGGGAAACTTATACTTATGTTTAAATTCAACCCAGTTTTCTACTTCATCGGCGTATAGGTCTACTATTTCTTCCCATTTAAGATTTTCAAAAATGCCGAAATTAACTTCCATCAGCCTCTTATCGATAATTATGTCTTTTTTGTTGAAGCCTATTTCGTCAGCTATAATTTCAGCCGTATTCTTTGCCCTTTTCAAAGGGCTTGAAAAAATGTTAAGTATTTTTTCCCCCTTTAATTTTCTCCCTGCCTTCACTGCCTGCAAGGCACCTCTTTCAGTCAGTTCAACATCCGTTATGCCGCTGAACCTCCTGCTTATATTTGCTTCCGATTCTCCGTGGCGAACTAAGTATATCATATCTATCCTTTCAAGAAAAGTACTGTTATCATAAACATTATCTGGCTTATCTCCGTTACAGCCCCGCAGGTATCCCCTGTCATCCCGCCTATTTTTTCTTCTATCAGGGTTGATATGAAATATGCGAAAGCCGTCGCGGCAAAAGAAGCGGTGAATATTATGGTCCGGTACCAAGGAAACATGGAAAAAATAAACAAGGTAATTATATTGGCAAGGAGAACCCTCTCATTTATGTTTTCAACAAAAATTGTTCCCATACCTTTAGTGTTTTTTGCGTATTTCTTATTCCAGCAGGCGGCTATAGTGCCTGCTCTTCCTGCAAGAGGCATCATAAATACGGTTTCCGGCCTGGTCAAGGAAAAAAGAACAAATTGAGAAAGTATAATCAATATTAAGCTTATTACCCCGAAAGCTCCCAGGCGGGAATCAGACATAATTTCAAAAACCCTGTCCTCCCCCCTGCCGGATAACAAACCGTCCGCAGTGTCCGCAGCCCCATCCAAATGTATGCCCCCGGTTACGGCAAGATAGGTTATGGTAAGCATCAAGCCCCTCAGGAAGGGGGGATGATTGTTAAAAATTAAATATATTAGGGCTAAAACAAAACCTGTCACTGCCCCCGCCAAGGTGTAAAGATTCAGTGCTTTTATAAAATTTTCTTCATTATATTCAATTCTTTTCCCAACCGGAATCCGAGTAAAAAAAGATATGAGAATCAAAAATCCTGAGGCCATTTTACCATTTCCCCCTTATGTTTGAGCTTGATGGGTATTCCTGAAAAAATGAAATACATATGGTCGGATTCGGCTCCGATTTTATTGTTCACCCGGCCACTCATATCTCTGAAATAGTTTCCCATAAAGTAAGGAGGCACAAGCCCCATACCGGTTTCGTTGGATACGATTATGAGTTTCTTATCATTTTCCCTGCATACTTTTATTAAAGAAAAAACCTCTTGGGTTATTTTATTTTCCAATTCATTTACTTCTTCAAGGCTGCAGGTGTCAAAATTCAGTTTGGAATCAACCATGAAATTGCCTATCATCGTAGTTATGCAGTCCAATAGAACAACTTCCGACTTCATGAATTCATCCTTTTCCCTGAGTGTTTCAAAGCCCCGGTACATCTCCAAGGTATGCCAGGTATCGGGTCTTTGGTCCCTGTGCCTCTTTACCCTGTCAGCCATTGCCTTGTCTGTTATAACCCCGGTAGCAATATAAACTACCTTTTCTGAATATTCCTTTGCCTTTAATTCTGCAAAGGTGCTTTTACCGCTTCTAGCACCCCCGATAACAAATATTACAGCCATTATTCCACCATTCAACATTTTTCATCATAACATCAATATTATATCATCCATTTATCAAAAAATAAACAATAATTTTAGGGACGAGGAATTTTGGGGACGGTTCTTTTCGTTCTCAACAAGATTTTAGGGACGGTACTTTTCGTTCTCAAAAGAATACAAATAAAGTCCTCTGAAAGAAATATTAATAGTTAGAATATTACCAATAAAACTGATTTATTGAAAACAAAAAAACCGTCCCTTAGATTTAAAAAGAACCGTCCCTTAGATTCGATACTGGTTTTTGAGAACGAAAAGAACCGTCCCTAAAATTCTATTGACTTTGGGGTTTTTTATAATTAAGATATATAAAAAAGCTTAGGGGAAATGATATGAAAATTACGGGTGTTGTGGCTGAATACAATCCCTTCCACGCAGGGCACGAATACCAGCTCAAGATGGCAAGAAGATTATCTGGCTGCGATTGTATTGCCGTTGTTATGAGCGGAAATTATGTGCAGAGGGGAGAGCCTGCAATCATAGATAAATTTAAGCGGGCCCAAGCTGCGGTTTATGGGGGTGCCGATATTGTAATCGAGCTTCCCATGCCTTTTTCATGCCAAAATGCGGAAATGTTTGCCCTTGCTGCAATAAAGGAATTAAGTAAGGTCAACATCGATTCCTTAAGTTTCGGCTGTGAAACCGATGATATAGATATACTGGAAAAAATAGCCCAAATTCAGTTAACACCTGAATATAATAAATTGATGAAGGCAGAAATGAAAAAAGGATTATCATATCCCAAGGCTATGTCAAATGTCCTTAAGTCGGTTTTAAACGAAGATTCAAAAGCAGTTTCTTATCCTAACAATGTGTTGGCCGTCGAATATATGAAAAGCGCCATAAAGCTGAATTTAAAGCTTAAAAACTACCCTGTCAAACGTTTGGGCATGGGCCACAATGAGACGGAGATTACAGGCCCCTTTCACAGCGCGACTGCCATCAGAAACTTTCTCTTAAAAGGCACTTTCTCTAATCTCAAGCTCACGGAAAAAAGTCTTGAAGTGATTGAAAAATTCTATATGGATCATAAGAAATTTAACACTTTAAATAATTATATGGATTATTTGTATTATAGAATAATAACCTGCGATGACTTAACCGGAATTTATGAAATAAGGGAAGGTTTGGACAATAAAATCTTATCGCAGGTTTACAAACATGATAGGATTGATGACCTAATCATGTCTCTTAAATCCAAGCGGTATACATATTCAAAGCTCAGAAGATGCCTTCTCAATATATTGCTTGACATCAAAAAGTTTGATATAAATAAATTTATGTTAATCGACCATGATTATATTAAGGTGTTAGCTTTTAACAATAGGGGCAGGCAGGTTATAAAAGATGCAAGAAATAATGGAATTAGGGTAATAAACAGGTATTCCGATTACAGAAAATATAATTTGGCTCCGGAAAAACTTGAACGTTTTAAAATAACAAATGTGTCATCAAATATTTACTATCTTCCCCTGAAAAACAGGAAATTAAACAGTGAGTATACCGAAAATGCGGTTTTTGTAGATATAGGATGAAGGGTGAGAAAAAACCTATAGCCTCAAGGGCCATGACTATCATAATAATTGTAATAAATAGCATATAAAACACTCCTGGACAATAAAATAAAGAAGGGGTGTTTTTATGTTGAAAAGAAATTTTATACCTCTGTTCATCCTGGTCATTATCTTCTTATTTGTAATGAAACCGGATATAGTATCGGAGGGTGTTTTTAATGGTCTGAAAATATGGATTAATAACATGATTCCTTATTTGCTTCCCATGTCTGTTCTATCAAACATCCTCCTTCAATATAATTTTTTGTACAGACTGTCAGAAAAACTGTCTTATGTGTCCGACAAAATCTTTAAGAGCAAATATGCATTCATCCCCTACTTTATCAGTTTCGTGGTAGGTTATCCTTCGGGAGCGATGACGGTGAACACCATGGCTTCCTATAAGAGGATCGACGAAAGAGAAGCAAACTCCCTGGTTATTTTCACCAACAACTGCAGCTTTCAATTTATGGCGGGAGCAGTAGCCTTTTCAATGTTAGGTGACTTAAACCTGTCCAAATATATTGCCCTCCCTCACCTGTTAAGTGCCGTCCTCTTAGGGATGCTTCTTAAAAAGGAACCTGTATTTTCCGGTTTTAAAAGGGATAAGAGTCAAAAATCCGTGAGCTTTTATGATGCCTTCAATTCATCTATTTACAAATCAATCACTTCTATTTTATCCATTGGAGGTGTTATTGTAATATTTTCTGTCTTTTCTAATTTTTTTGATAATCTCCTTCTTTCGGTTTCAGAATACCTTTCACTAAGCACCAGCCTCAGCCATATAATACATTCACTCTCGGTTGGTATATTGGAAATATCAAACGGCTGCAGCCTTATTGCTTCCTCTACCCTTCCCTTGGATGTCAAGCTTATATTAATTAATTTCCTTATCAGCTTCTCAGGTATATCCGTCCTTTTTCAAACAATTGCGGTTTCCGATGATTATGATTTCAATATCGGCTCTTATATCTTCCATAAATCCATCCAAGGATTATTGGCTGTTTTGATATGTATCGGAATGTTGATTTTATATTGAAAAGCATGAGATTAAAAGGTATAATGAATCCAGATTAAAAAAAAGGTGATGAAATGATAAAGGTAACTTTAATTGGTACAGGCGGCATGGTCCCTCTCCCGGCCAGATATTTGGCTTCATGCCATATCGAATACATGGGAAAGGCGATTCTCATAGACTGCGGTGAAGGCACACAAATTTCTCTACATAAGGGAAAGATAAGCTTGAATAAAATAGATAGCCTGCTTATAACCCATTGTCATGCGGACCATGTCACCGGCCTGCCGGGTCTTCTTTTGACCATGGGAAACCAAGGCAGAACAGAACCCTTAAATATAATTGCCCCCAGGGGTAGCACAAAAATATTAAATTCCTTGCTGCTTGTCTGCGGTTTTCTCCCCTACCAAGTTTTAATATCGGAGCTTCATGACACCAAGCCCCAGGAATTTCATAAGATAGGCTTAAAGATAAAATCTATTCCTTTAAAACACCATATAAATTGTTTAGGCTACAGCTTTGAGCTTATATTAAGGCCCCATTTTCAGCCTGATAAAGCGAAAAAATACAATATACCGGTAAAACTATGGAAACTCCTTCACGGTGGCCAGGAAGTCGTCGTGGATGACAGGACAATTACACCGGATATGGTTTTGGGAGAACCGAGAA
Organism: Tissierellia bacterium; assembly: GCA_012520455.1. Lineage (GTDB taxonomy): Bacteria > Bacillota > Clostridia > Tissierellales > Sedimentibacteraceae > Sedimentibacter. Next base: position 1,361 of record JAAYOE010000114.1, on the reverse strand, counting down.
AACCTATTAAAATTTCTTACGTAACAGATACAAGACCTGTCAAACTTATAGACGAAATAGTTAAAAATTCCGATTTGTTTATTTGTGAAGGCATGTATGGAAATGATGAGATGTTTGAAGGGGCTGTTGCAAAAATGCATATGATATTTTCGGAGGCTGCTTCTATCGCACTAAATGCAGGGGTTAAGGAATTGTGGCTCACCCATTTCAGTCCTTCCATGCCAAACCCGGAAGAATATAAGGATTTTGCAGCCAATATATTCCCTGACACCCTAATCGGCAGGGACTTAATGAGCAAAACATTAAAATCAGAATAATCATATAAAACCCCATGATAAAAGGAGCGGAAACCCGCTCCTTTTCTTTTCATGCAATATCTTAGAAAATTCCCAATCCGAAGAAGTCATCCAACTGACCCATCAATACGAAGACCATTGCAATCGGAACAAGAAACTTAAAGCAAATATCCCAGAAGTTGTATCCCCTCATCTGGTAACCGGGAGTAGCTTCCACTTCTTCCTTGATGAGTGTTGTCTTGAGTTTCCAGCCGATTATCAGTGACATCAGCATGGCACCCAAGGGCATGAAAACACCTTCGGAAATCATGTCATAGAAGTCAAGCCAACAGTCAAATGCAACTCTTACTTCTTTCATTCCAAAGACAACTGCAGGTATATCTATCAGTGCACCGCCTGCCTTGCCTGAGCCAAGTCCGTCCATGGCTACCGGGAATCCCAATAAGAAAATGATAATTCCCATGATAAGTGTGATTTTTTTACGATCGGGACTCAAACCCTTGGCAACTCGTTTGTCTATAAAGTAGGCTGTACATACTTCCAAGAGGGAAATTGACGATGTAACAGCAGCAATAAATACAAGGAAATAGAAGAAGGCACCGAAGAAATTACCCATGAAGCCGCCCATGCCTACGCTGAATACCCTGTGAAGAGTAACAAACAGGAGTCCTGGGCCTGCTCCGAAAGATACACCTTCAACACCCTGGTATATGAATGCACCAACTGCAGGCAATACGGCTAAAGCTGACAGGGTTGCAAAGCATGTATCAGCTATAGGAATAATCATGGCGTTTTTCTCTAAGTTTTCGCTTTTACTGAGATAGGAACCGTAAGTAATCATGCAGCCCATACCTAAAGACAAGGAGAAGAACATCTGGCCGGCTGCGGTTTTTAGGACTCTCATAAGACCTATTTCTTTCATGGCTTCAATATCCGGTTTGAACATGAATTCAAGGCCTACAAATGAGCCTTCCAAGGTAATGCTTCTTATTACTACGATTATAACCATCACAAACAAGGTGGGCATGGCCACTGCAGCAAATTTTTCAATCCCCCCTGAAATTC
>JAAYOE010000113.1 GCA_012520455.1 Tissierellia bacterium | reverse complement strand
GATTACTATAAAATCAGTGATGTTGCAAAAATACTTGGTATTTCTGCCGAATTGGTAAGGCATTATGAAAGGTTGGGCATACTGAAGCCCAAAAGAAATACAAACGGATACAGACGATATACAACAAGGGATATTAATATTCTAACCGGTTCAAGAAGGTATGTGCATATGGGCTTTTCTATTGAAGAAGCAGAATTTATGATTAATGTAGCTTCCTTGGATGAAGCTATTGATTCCTTGGAGGGTATGGAGAAAAAGGCAGCCAGGGAAATCAGGTGGAAGCAGCTGATTTTAAATGAAATTCAGCAATTAAAGGATAAATATAAGCTGATTCATGATTTCGAAAACAATATATTTAAGTTTAATTTACAGAAGAGTCCATCCGTATACAGGATAAATTGTGAAAAAAATATGATCATTTCCTTAAAAGACGCCTTGTCATGTGATATTAAGAAATGGATTGAAAAATTGCCTGTTGTAAAAATATCCCCTGAATTCACCCTTGAATCCGTATGTAGCATGGCGGATGATTATTTCTTTGGTTTTGCGGTTGATGAGAATTTGGCGGAGGAACTGGGTCTTATAAATACTCCGGGAATAAAGTATTATCCTTCTAAGCTGTGCCTTACTACACTGATAAAAAGTGAAGGCGCCAATCATATCGGGCCCCGCTCATTGCAGGATGCTTTAAATTATATGGACAATCATAATATGAAGATGGCAGATAATGCATGGGGAATCACAATAGGCAACTATACCAAAGATGGGATACATCAAAAGTACCATTTAATATATATTCCAATTAAATATGTAGATGAGTTATAAAAAATTCTCTATTGACTTTACAACGGTTTGAAAGCTTATACTATTGTTACATTAATATCAAAATATTGGAGGTAAAAATGAAGTTGCTTAGAAAATATTTTGCAAGTGTATCGATTGTATTGTTGATTGCAATGTTATTAGCAGGTTGTGGAAAGCCGGTAGAGTCAAATCAACCGGAAGAGCCGGCTGAAGCAGCCTTATATGCTGCAGGAACTTATGAGGCATCTGCTCCGGGTAACAACGGTGATATTACAGTTTCAGTCACCTTTGCTGATGACAAGATCGAAAAGGTTGAAGTTACCAAACACCAGGAAACATCAGGAATTGCCGATCCTGCCATTGAAAGGATTCCTCAGGCTATAGTTGACAATCAATCCCTTGCCATTGATGCTGTATCAGGGGCTACAATGACAAGCAAGGGTATTTTGGAAGCTGTTGAAAAAGCTGTAGTTCAAGCAAATGGTGATGTTGCCAAACTTAAAGAAAAAGTGACAGCTAACGTCAGCCATGAAAAGGTTGAAAAGACCTTTGACGTTATAGTTGTAGGCGGCGGCGGAGCCGGCATATCCGCGGCGGCAGCTGCAGCTCAAAACGGGGTAAGCGTCGCAATTGTAGAAAAGACGGCTGCCTTGGGCGGTAATACCATTGCTTCCGGTTTTGCATGGAATGCGGTAAATCCCGAGACTCAGAGCACAATTGAGACTAAGCCCGGTCAAATTGACATGTTAAAAGAATTTTTGGAATATGACGAGAAAGATTTCGGTGATTTTGCCGACACTCTAAAAACTTTAAAAACACAAATCAATACATATCTTGCCGGAGATACTTCCATAATGTTTGATTCTGAAGAATTTCACATGATTCAAACATATTTGGGAGGAAAAAGGCAGGACAAGGACGGGAATTGGATTGAAGGAAATTATGATCTTTTAAGTACTTTAGTTAAAAAGAGCTTAGAAACAAATAAATGGGTGAGAAGTTTAGGCGGGAAATATTCCGATTTACTTACTTCACCTGTCGGCTCCATGTGGTTGAGAGGACATAATCCGGAAGATAAAAAGCAAATATTTGATGCTTTATCTGATTTTGTTTTAAAACAAAACGATAAGAATGAAATAATGTTAGAAACAAGAGCTGAAGAGTTAATAGTTGAAAACGGCAGGGTTGCCGGAGTTAAAGCAACAAAGGTAGATGGGACGGAAGTAGTATTACATGCCAACAAGGGTGTTATATTGACTACAGGCGGATATGGGGCGAATGCTAAGCTTGCTGCAGAATATAACAATTATTGGCCGTCCATACCTGAAGACATGAAAACAACAAATGTAGCTACAGCCACAGGTGACGGAATAATTATGGGTAAGGCTGTCGGTGCCAACTTGGTTGGTATGGAATTTATTCAATTGATGCCCACAGCTAACGAAAAGACTGGTGCATTAACAGACGGTCTATTGGTGGCACCTCAAAACTATATATTTGTTAACAAAGAAGGAAAAAGGTTTATAAATGAATATGCGGAAAGAGATACATTAGCTTTTGCGGCATTGGAACAACCGGGAGAAATGTTCTATACAATAGCAGACCAGGATATGGCTATGACATCACAAAACAGACCTACTCAGGAAATGATAGACAAGATGGTAGAAGACGGGATAATTTACAGGGCTGATACCTTGGAAGGGTTAGCAGAAATTATCGGGTGCGATGCTCAAACCTTTGTAGATGAGATAAATAAATATAACTCTTATGTTGATAACGGAAAAGATCCTGATTTCGGAAAGCCTGTATTTGAAATGAAGGTATTAAATGGTCCCTTCTATGCATGCCCGGCAAAACCGGCAATTCACCATACCATGGGCGGACTTCAAATCAACACAAATTCCGAAGTTTTAAATACTGAAGGCAAGGTAATTCCGGGCTTGTATGCAGCGGGCGAAGTAACCGGCGGCATTCATGCCGGTAACAGGCTTGGCGGTAATGCTATTGCAGACATCTTTGTATTCGGACGTATCGCAGGCGAAAACGCTAGCAAGTAAGTATACGTTTTAGTCCCTCATATGGTGCCAGACACCCGTAACGGGTGCCTGGCACTTTTATGAATTGGCTATTTGTAAACTAAAGGGTTAGAAAATCATAAAATTAAATAAGGACACATATAAATAATTTTTAAGGCGGGCTTTTGAGCGGATGAATTAAGCCTCTAAATCTGCAGTTAAATAAAAACAATCTCCACGGTAGTAGCTTTGTAAATACTCTCCGGGTTGATCATCTTGTGTATAGGAAATACGCTCAATATAAATCATTGGGTCTCCCTCTTCTATATTCAGATGCTTGGAAAAACGGGCGTTTGCTTTAACAGCAAACATTTTTTGATGGGCTCTTTTCCATATAATATTATATCTTTCAACTAAAAAATTACGTAAAGACATTTCTGAAAAGTCATAACATAAAACATCAGGACACATGTCATAAATCAAATAAGCACTTTCGATGCACATTGGCTCATTATTGGCAAATCGCAAACGATTAACATGAATAAGCGGTGTTCCTTCAGCTATTGATAATGCTTCAGCAATTGTTTTGTTGGCATATACTTTTTCATTTATCAGCATTTTTGAAGATGATTTATATCCTCGTTTTTCCATTTCGTTAGAAAAGTGAAGCACCTTGTTTAAAGTTTGTTCAACTTTTTTGTTTAGTACAAAACTCCCATATCCGCGTTTTTTGCCGATTATTCCTTCGTTTAACAACATGTCCATTGCTTTGCGCACCGTGACCCTGCTAACACCATAACGCTCAATTAGTTCATTTTCAGTGGGTAGAAGTTCTTTTGGTTTATATACACCGTTTTTTATATCATCATACAGAATATCATACAACTGGTAATAAAGCTGAGTTCTACCGCTAAAATCAAGTTCCCTTCTATCCATAAGCCAATCCTTTCATATTTATATTATTGTTATAATATTATTATAAATAATATTTATAGTTATTGTCAATGATTTAATATATTGAAATTATAATCTTTATTAAATAACAAATAATGTAACTTGACAAAAAATATATTATTATAATATAATAATATTATAATAAATTAATAACTTTGTCACCTTTAACCTATTTTATAAAATTTAGGTTATAAAAAATAAAAGGAGAAATGGAATGAAAAAGATACTTGTATTGTTATTATGTTTAATGCTAGTTATAGTACTAGCCGGATGTACAAGCACCCCTAAAGAAACCCCGACAGGAGGGACTGATGTTCAAGAAGGGGACAAGTACAAAGTTGTTTACTCAATTCCAGGTTTAAGTGCACCAATATGGACTGCAGCAAGTGAAGGATTTAAAGCTAAAGCGGCAGAATACGGATGGGAAGCTGAAATACTTGATCCCAATGATAACTTAGAAACTCAAATTTCCCAAATTGAAAACGCATTAGTTAAAGGCGTACATGGTGTCGTAATTACTCCGATTGATGGTGAAGCGGTGTCGACCCTTATGGGTGAATGTGAAAAGGCCGGAGTACCTGTAATTGCAATCGACCGTCAGGTAAAAGGTACATCATTGGCAACAGTAGAAGCAGATAATTTTAATATTGGCAAAGCATTAGGTGAAATGTATTTAGAAGCATTAGGAGATAAACAAGGCAAAGTTCTTATTGTAGGCGGACCTTTGTCCAGTTCGGCAACTGTGAATCGAACTGAAGGTTTTAAAGCCGCGATAGAGGGAAAAGATAATGTTCAAATAGTTGCAGAATCGGCTACTGAAATGGACAGCGAAATTGTTCTTGCAGCAGTAACCAACTATTTGCAAGCAAATCCTGATATTAATGCTGTTATGTCATGTACGGATTACATATTGCCTTCTGTAATAACAGCTTTAGACGAGGCTGGTAAACTTCATAATGTTGGAGAAGAAGGGCACGTAAATGTATATTCTGTAGATGGTGACGGATATGGATTAACTCAAGTGAAGAAAGGTACTATTGACGCTACGTTCGGGTTGGATCCATATGGATGGGCCTCCTCTGCAGTAGAAGCATTAAAAACTCATTTCGATGGCGGAAAGGTTGATTCAACTATCCTCATCGGTGGTAACATTGTAACCAAAGATAATCTTGAAGAGTTAAAGGAAGCAGGTTCACTTTGGGGCGCGGGTTCAATGGAGAATTAATATACAGGAAATTCGAGCTTAATGATTGGCTCTTGCTCATGCAAGAGCCATGTCCATATAGTGTATTTTTATGGAAGGTGGCGTAAACTTTGGAGCAAAAAATAATTGTAAATATGAAAAATATTACTATGTCTTTTTCGGGAAACAAGGTATTGGATAATGTAAACTTTGACCTTCGCCGGGGGGAAGTCCACTCTATTATGGGTGCCAATGGTGCAGGTAAAAGCACTCTTATAAAAATATTAAATGGAATTTACAATACTCCTTTTGGCGAAATAGAAATCGATGGTAAAAAGGTTAATATTAAGACACCATCTGATGCAGAAAAATACGGTCTTGCTTTTGTACACCAGGAGCTGAATGTTTGCAATGATATGACAGTTGCTGAAAATATGTACATAGGTAATTGGATAAGAGACAAATATGGATTATATGATAAAAAGGCCACTTCCGAAAAAGCAAAGGAATTATTAAATATTATGGGGGTAAGTATTGACCCTGATGTCCCTGTGAGAAGATTAAGAACTGCTGAAAAACAAATTATAGAGATTTTAAAAACCTTGACAAGGGAAGCAAAGGTTGTAATTCTTGATGAACCTACCTCATCATTAAATGAGGCGGAAAAGGAAAACTTTTTTGGTATCCTTGAGAGAATGAAAAAAAAGGGAGTTTCAATAATATTTATATCCCATTTTCTTGAGGATGTTTTTAGACTTTCGGACAGAGTTACTGTTCTAAAGGATGGACTTAACAATGGTGTGTTTTATAGGGGACATTATACAAAAGACGATTTAGTTGTTGCTATGATGGGCAAAAAAATCGCAAATGAAGTATCAGATACATTAACGATTAGTGAAGATGCTCCGGTAATATTAGAATTACAGAATTTCACAAGTGAGAAGAAGTTTTCCAATGTGTCAATAAAAATTCATAAAGGGGATATTGTAGGCGTTTGTGGATTGTTAGGCGCAGGTAAAACCGAACTGGCAAAAGCGATTTTTGGTATAGATGATTATGACTCCGGAAAGCTCTTTTTGTATGGAGAAGAAATTAAAAAACCTAGGCCGGATTTAATGATTAAAAAAAAGGTTGCTTTGCTGACAGAAGAAAGAAAGCTGGAAGGATTTATACCTTTAATGTCAATAAAGGAGAATACTACATTATCAATAATGAAGACATTGGCAAATAAATTGGGAATTATTTATAAGAGTGAACAAGAGAGGTTTGCCAATAACATATCGGAACAAATGACTATTAAAATGTCAAGTATAAACCAAAGCGTAATATCTTTGTCCGGAGGGAATCAACAGAAAGTTGTAATAGCTAAATGCCTTGCTTCAGAACCAAAGTTATTTCTCTTAGATGAGCCTACAAGAGGCGTAGATGTATATGCAAAGTCAGAGATATATAAAATTTTGAGAGATTTTGCAGAAAAGGGAACAACAATTATAATCTTTTCATCAGAATTGGAAGAACTTTTAGCCAATTGCAGTAAAATAATTGTTTTAAAAAAAGGACAGGTCGTCGATGAAGTAAGTGCTAAAAATCTAACTAAAAATAGTTTACTAAGCATGATAGGTTAGAAATTATAGTGGATAGTGGAGGTTTTATAAATGCAGCAGAAAATAAACAGACTGAAATCTATATTTGGCGAAGATATTATGAGGTTGGCAATAATTTTAGCGTTTCTCATTGTTATGCCTATTGCATCTCCATATTTTCTTAATATAAAAAATATGATGAACATTTTGCAAAACATTTCATTGCAAGGAATTACCGCAATTGGTATGACTATTGTTATTATTACAGGTGGTATTGATATATCAACCGGGGGTGTATGTGCATTTACTGCATGGATTGCTGCATCATTGATGAAGAGCGGCACAAACTGGATGCTCGCTTGTGTATGTGCGATATTAATTGCTATGGTGTGCGGTTCAATTAATGCATTTTCAATTGGTATAATGAAAATTCCTCCAATGATAGCGACTCTTGCTATGATGAACATGACTAGAGGTTTACAAACCGTTATTTCTCGGGGTACTACATTGACAGGATTGCCCGAATCCTTTCAGTTTATAGGACAAGGTTTATTATTTGGAATTATCCCGTTACCTGCAATTATTATTGTTGTCTTTTATTTAAGTGCCTCTTGGTTTATGTCACGGACTATTTTAGGCAGAAATATTTATGCTGTTGGTGGTAATCCTGAAGCCGCCAGAGTCGCAGGTATAAGGAATACTAGGGTTATCTTCTTTGCATATATATTGTGTTCAGTTTTGGCATGTATAGCCGGTTTAATATTCGTTTCCCGTACTAATTCAGCCCCGGCAACCCTCGGTAACAACTTGGAAATGAGAGCTATTATGGCAGCTGTAATTGGCGGAACCAGTGTGACATTTGGAGGAAAAGGCAAGATAATGGGCACTTTTCTTGGTGTAATAATTGTGGGTTTAATAACAAATGCATTGGATTTACTTGGGGTTTCGGCATATTATCAACAATTTATACAAGGTGTATTAGTATTATCTGTTGTTATTCTTGAGGCAATAAGAACCATGCGTGTAGCAAGACAACATTAATAAGTCTTAAATAAGTCTTATAATATTGGAGGATTGGAATTTGAAAAATAATGCAATTTATATACAGTCGGGAGGACCTACTTCAGTAATTAATGCTACTGCTTATGGCGTGATATCTGCATGTAAGAAAAATAAAGATAAAATAAATAGATTATATAGTGCTAAATATGGAATCAAAGGTTTGATAAACAAAGAATTAATTGATATATTTACATTGGATGAAAAACAGATTGATTTGTTACCACAAACTCCTTCTATGGCATTTGGTTCTTGTCGTTACCAAATTACACCGGAAGATATTGATGATACAGATTACAAGAAGATTTTAGATACCTTGGAAGAATATAAAATTAGATATATTTTTATAAATGGCGGAAACGGCACTGCAAGAGCTTGCAAAGAAATGAAGGATTTTTTAGATAAACAACATTATGAATGTAATATAATTCTTATTCCTAAAACGGTAGATAATGATATACTATGTATAGATCATTCGCCGGGATTTCCATCCGCAGCTCGGCATGTAGCAATAAGTATTTCTGAACTGGCTCATGACATACGAACGTATGATACGGGATTGATTACTACTGTTGAAGTAATGGGGAGAAATACGGGTTTTCTTGCTGCTGCCAGCATCATGGCCAGCAAGGGAGGAAATGGACCGGATTTAATTTATATACCTGAAGTAGTTTTTGATAATTCGAAGTTTATTAATGACGTAAAAAAAGTCTATGAAAAAAAAGGGAAATGCTTAGTTGTGATAGCCGAAGGCGTGAAAACACCTGATGGCAAGTATTTATTTGAAGACATTCACGGAAGAAAATCAGATACTCCTGAATTAAACATGGGAGGGATATCACCATATATTTATAATGTTTTAACTGAGCATTTTACGTGCAAGATTCGTTGCATTGATTTAGGATTAATGCAAAGGTGTGCAGCACATACGATTTCTAAAATAGATGTAGAAGAAGCAATAACGTTAGGGCAGTTAGCAGTTTGCGAAGCATTAAAAGGAGAACATGGCAAGATGTTGTCCATATGCAGAATATCGGATAGGCCTTATAAAACAGAAATAAAACTGGTTCCAATTGAAATGGTTGCACAAAAGGATGCTACTCTGCCTTTATACTATTTAAATGAAGAAAAAAACTATATTACTTCCGATTATTTAGATTATATTGAGCCCTTAGTAGGGGAACTACCAGTGTTTGCAAAGTTTGATTTTTTAGGATAGATAGATTTTTTTAGAAAGGGAAACCGGAATGTATGATTATAAGGAATTAGGTCTTGTTAATACCAATGGTATGTTCGAAAAGGCCTATAGAGAAAAATATGCAGTACCAGCACTTAATTTTATTTCTATAGAACAGTTTAATGCAATTTTTGATGCTGTTATTGAAAAAAGATCACCTGTTATTTTATTAGCTTCACCAAATTTACATAAACAGCTGGGGTATGAGATGATTGCCAGAATAGTGCAGTCCGGTACTGACAGATTGAAAAATCTGGGGATCTATGCTCCTGTAGCACTGCATTTAGATCATGGTATGACCTATGAGCAATGTGTAACGGCTATTGAATATGGTTTTTCATCAGTTATGATCGATGGCAGTGCATTACCTTTTGATGATAATGTAAAACTAACTAAAAAGGTAGTTGAATATGCACATAATCATAATGTTTCCGTAGAGGGAGAGCTGGGTGTTTTATCCGGAAGTGAGGAAGGCTCAGAATTAATTACCGATAATCAATATACAGACCCCAAAATGGTTGAACAGTTCGTAAAGTATACGGGGGTAG
>JAAYOE010000112.1 GCA_012520455.1 Tissierellia bacterium | reverse complement strand
GTTGCCAATAAATTAATACCTGACTCAATTGCATCAGCAGCAACCTTAGCACCCATCAATATGGATTGGAGGGCTTCTTTTCTGGTCATAGCCGGACCTTCAGCCATGTTATCGGTTCCGTATTTTATATGATGAGCCATGAGCTCATTAGGTTCAACAGGACTTACCATGCCTATATTGGTACATATCAGTTTTGCACCTGCATGATCAGTTAATACATTTATCCCGCCGCCCCCCTTTAAATAACTGTAAAACAGCTGAACCGTCACTTCCTGAGGGGCTGCACTTACTCCTTCCTCGACAACTCCATGGTCACCCGCCATTAATAATACTGCTTTCCCATCAATCTTAGGATATGGAGTGCCTTGTATTCCTGCCAGTTGAACAGCGATATCTTCCAATGCACCCAAACTTCTTATTGGTTTTATCTTGGCATCAAGCCTCTCCTGCATTTTTTGGGCTGAATTTAAATCAGTTTTTTTAATACCTGCAATGATTTGGCTTAAAGCCGCTTCCAATTCCTTTTCACTTGCATTTTTAATGTCCAAGTCCTTGTAAAACACTTTTTTCATTTGCATTCCTCCATTTTATAAATTAATAAATATTATTTTAACCAACATAAACAAAAAGTCCCGCCATAATAAAAATATTATGGTCGGGACTTTACCTTCATCACCGATTCCATTCTTAGGCAGGTCTCCTGACTAAGACTCAAGCATCCGTATACCCCTTCCCGGCACATGCCAGTGGTATGGTAAAGGACTAATCATTACAGTGTCGGGTACGTACCGGACTTTCACCGGTTTCCCTATTCTCCCCAAAGGGCACCTAAGAACATCCTACTTATGTAAGTATAATAATAAATTGCTGATAGGTCAATTATTATTTCGCCTTATATTTTAATAAGCTCATAGTTCATTTTACCGAGGCCGATTTTTTCCGCATGCTTTAATGTTCTCCTGCCCTTTTCAAAAAGCTTGGGGGCTGAATTTTTCTGGACTAAGTCCAAGCATGCCGTATCTAAAGCTACGGGATCCTTTCCTGCAAGAACTCCGAGATTATCCGCAATCAGTTCCATATGGTTTCCGATGCAGTCACAATCCTCAGTGATATTATGAACAAAGGCAATAAATATAATATCTTTATCCTTTGCTGCCCCATAAGCATATTCGGCAAGTTTCTCCAAGAAATTTGAACTGTCCCACGTATTTCTAATGGCGCCTTTGGGACAAACAGCAATACAACCGGCGCAACCGACGCATTTACTGCTGTCAATAACAGCAAAATCCTCTATTGTTATTGCATTAAAATTGCATTTCTCAATGCATAACCCGCAAGATACACATTTCTTGTCTTTTACGACCGGAGATATGCCTGAATGCTGCTCTAATTTTCCTCCTCTCGAGGCAAAACCCATGCCAAGCTGTTTTAAAGCACATCCGAAACCTGCTTCAACATGGCCCTTAAAATGACTCATGACAATAAACTGCTTATAATTCCCGTAACCCCTGCCAATCTTGCATGTTTTTATATAATCCTTGTTAATTTCTATTTCATCATACTCTGTTCCAATGTCTCCATCGGCTATTACTATTGGAATTTGCGTAAAACCATGTGACTTTGCCGTCTCTATATGCTTCTGGGTGGTTGTTCTTGACCCCCTGTAGAGGACATTTGATTCAATATAAAAAGGGGTTACGCCATTTTCTTTCAAATATTCTATAGTTTCATCATAGCACCTTGGAGGAATGAAGGTTTTGTTTCCTTTCTCCCCGAAATGAACCTTGATAGGTACTTCCTTTTCAAACTTATGACCTGTTTCGGCAACAATTCTTTTCAAAAGTGTCACTGCATCCTTGCCAAGTTTTCCATAATCAGATTCAGTATTTTCAATAAAGTATACTTTACTCACCTGTGCACCTTCTCTTTCATATCAATTTGTACTATTATTATACCAAATTTAAC
>JAAYOE010000001.1 GCA_012520455.1 Tissierellia bacterium | reverse complement strand
TCGCCGTTAATACCTGCACCTTTTCCGGTATAGGTACCGGGAGTGAACAATGCGTCTGCGCCTGTTTCAGCCGGTGGTTCTTGTGCTGTTTCCTGGGGTTGGCACCCTGCTACTGAAAACAACATCACCAGCACTAAAAGAATTGAAATAATTCTTTTGCTACTTTTCATAACATCCTCCTAATTATGTTTAGTATTATCAAATTACATAATATTATAGTACCACCTGGAATATTTGTCAAGAATTACACAAACATAATTATACAAAAAAAGAGATTCTTTTGCACTGCAAAGGATCTCTTGCGTTTTATGTCAAAAAAAGTAAATCTATCTTACAAAAGGTTGTATAATCCCAGTGTCTTAAGGTGCTCATGCTTCTTTGACATGATATCTGCCAATTCAAGATTCAGAGCTTGGCACATGGAAGCCAGATAGAATAATAACTCACCCATTTCTTCTTCTATCTTGTCTCTGCATTTGGGACACAGGTCCCCTTCGATGTGGGTATCCAGCTCTTGCTGGTTTTCTTCCAAAGACTTGTGAGGTGAATATATTTGCTTGGTCGCATGTATTTCAATGCAGCCGCAGTGGGTAGCAGACTTGAAAACAGCCCTGTTCAGCATGGAAGTTTGCTCATCTAATTTTGTAACTATATCCAGGATACTCTTGTTCAACAATTGCAGTTCAGCTGTTGTTTTTTGAAATTCACTACACTTGCATGACATATTTTCAACTCCCTTCATACATTAAATTATACTTAAAGACAAGCACCAATGTCAATTACTTTATTGCATATTTAATAAACAACCTTTTATTAGCATAAAATAGTACATGGAGAATAAAATATAAAGAGTATATATGTGGGGGGATGTTCATGAAAAGAATAATATCTGTACTTGCGATTATAGTATTCATTGCTGCTCTTTTGTTTTTTTTCAGGTATTTCAGGGGGAAGGGTGTACAAAACGTGAGTTTTGATAATATTAGTCCTGAAAACATACCGAAACAAATCACCGAGGTGCTGCCAAATTACAGGATGAAAGAAAAAGCCTTAGTGTGCAGAATAAATGATGAAATTTTCGTTGTTGTAACAAGAGGTGAAAAAAATACGGCAGGATACGAAGTTGAAATAGATAAAATTACTTTAAGCGATGTAGACGGGGAAAGAGTGCTGACCGTATATGCCCTCTATAAGGATCCCAAGCCCGGAGATGTAACAGCACAAGTTCTTACCTATCCTTTTGCCGTCGTTAAAACCGAGCTGGAAGAATTACCCCAGAAGGTTGTCCTGGAGAGGGAATATAAGAATTAGCTTATTGGCAACTAATTGTCAAAGACTGTCTTTTTTTCAGATTTAGTGCGAGTCTCGAAAAAGCAGTCTTTTTTTTGTCCTTTCCTTCTCTGGTCCCGGGATGACATATATTTTTATATATGTTAAAAATAAACATTTCATTTCCTTCAAAAATATTGTAAAATATTATAATAATAGTTGAAATTTTGTCATTTTGTGTTATATTAATACTATACGCTATGAGGTGAACGACCAGTGATTGAGTTTAACCGTGTTACAAAAATATACAAAAAGACTTTTACCGCCGTTAAAGACATCAATTTAAAAATTAACCAGGGTGAATTTATATTCATAGTAGGAAAAAGCGGGGCGGGCAAAAGCACTTTGATAAAGCTCTTGTTAAGAGAAATCAGTCCTACACAGGGAATAATTACATATAATAACCAGGATATCAATAAAATACGGAAAAGAAGCTTGGCCGAATACAGAAGAAAAATCGGTTTCATTTTCCAGGATTACAGGCTTCTTCCCAAGCTGACCGTATATGAAAATATTGCATTCGCAATGGAAATGATTTGCTGCCAGGCAAAAACCATAAGAAGAGAGGTTCCCCTGGTTCTCAGCATGGTGGGATTAAGCGATAAGGCTAAATACTATCCTGATGAATTATCGGGAGGGGAGCAGCAGCGTGTTGCAATTGCAAGAGCCATCATCAACAAGCCTGAAACCGTAATTGCGGACGAGCCTACCGGCAATTTGGACTTAGAAACATCCAAAGAAATAATGAAGAT
>JAAYOE010000111.1 GCA_012520455.1 Tissierellia bacterium | reverse complement strand
GAAAAATAATAATCCGAGTTCATTCTCATATAGTTTTCTATCCGGGGAAGGGCGTGGGACCAGCCTGCTGCCGCAAAGTCCACATTGCAGCTTCTGGCCATCATCAGACCCGGCTTTGAATCATCCACTACCAGGATTTCTCTGTTGCTTAAATCATATGTTTTCATTGTCTCAACTATTGCATAAGGATTTGGTTTTCTCTTATCCTCATCAAGCTCCCATCCAAAAATTAAATCCGGCTCAAAACCGCAATGGGAGGTGTAGTCCCTAATTATATGAGAACTTTCCGAATGAGACACAACACAAATTATCCCGCCTGCCCTTTTGTATCCTTTTATTAATTCAGGAAAGCCGGGATAAAAGTCCGGAGCATTTTCATAAAGGTAATCCTTCCATATTTTATATTGAATTTCCTGCTCCCTGTCGTTGAATTTCAATATATCCCTGCATAAGCCGGTGAAGCCGGGAGAAAAGCAATAGTTAACAAAATCATTGAGACTTAATTCTATCTCCGGCCTCAATGATTTTAAAGCCTTGACAAAGGAAGGATAATGTATGTCAGGCGTGCTTTTAACGGCTGTATCATCGTGATCTAATACTAAACATTTATATTTCATGATTCCTCCCCATGAAATCCTTCGCTTATCGGAAGTTAACCTCTAAGGAGCGTTTATGTGGGACATTTAGTGTACGTCCCTACTGTCCCAACCAGGTGTTTTCTGGCAGCGTTCAGCTTTTCATAGAGCTCTGACTTCGAGCATTTTGATATAGTTTCCAAATCCACTATATTATATCCCATGATATCCTTCCATACAAGGGCTGTCCTGGTCAAGGGTTCCAAAGTCATCAACTGCCTTTGCACGGGCGAACAGTCATTGGCCGAAAGGCTTGTGTATTTATCAGGCTCCGTTAAAAATATGGAGAATACATCCCTTGCCGTCTTGTATAAGATGTTTGTATCTATTATATCTTTAATGGAGTTTGCGTTTCTGTTAATTGCAAGAGAAGCCACGCCCTCAGCTGCTGTTTCGTCACCGGTAAGTCTGAATGCAATCGTATATACTTTTTTTATATATTCTTGTAAATCCATGGCATCCTCCTAATTAAATGTAAGGCAATTGTATCACAAATCCATGTCAATTTTTTGACCATGTAATAATTAATGGGGCCTTATGTCAAAACTTAAAGTTTAAGAAACAGCAAGCATTTTGATATTAATAAGGTTTTATAAATTGTACATTAAGACATCCACATAAAAAACCCGGTCATCATGGCGGATGTTCATTATACCCTTATATTTTTCAATGGATTTTTCTGCGCTGCTCATGCCTAAGCCATGGTTTTTATCGTCCTTGGTGCTAGCTAATTTGTTAGCTGCAAATTTCAGTTTTCCGTCATATGAATTGGAAATGCTGATATAAAGAACATTCCTGTCCAGTTCGACAGATATATTAATAAACTTTTTTTCGGCCTTTGCCGCTGCTTCAATTGCATTGTCCAGTAAATTACCTATAACAATGCTTAAGTCAAAAGAACTGATATTTAGTTTATCGGGGATTGCTAAGTAAACTTCCGAGTTGATACCTTGCCTTTCGGCCAAATCCAACTTATAGTTTATTATGCTGTCTATTTCGGAATTCCCTGACTTTGCATATTCCTTTGAATTATTTATAAACTCGAATATATTATCCAAGTATTCCGTGGCACCTTCACAATCATGATTATCGATGTAATACTTTAAGGAATAGGCATGATTTATCAAATCATGTCTGAAGGTTTTGAGGTTTTCCTTGGAGTTGTTTATAATTTCAAGCTGCTTCAAGTATGCTTCATTTTGCTGCTTGAGAAGGGTTTTTTCGATTTTTGCCTCATAGGAATTCATTATTTCGTCATAAAAGTAAAAGACCAAAACATTCATAACCAGCAAAAGGACTATGCTGATAATGGTTTCTCTAACATTGGAATCATAGGTTCTGAAAACCATGATCAGGACCAGAATCAAGGTGCTTGCCGGTATAATGAATATGGACAGCCAGTGTATGTTGGATACCTTGATGTCGTTGCTGATCATTTTAAAATTAGACAAAAACAGCATAAATATATAGGAAATAATTTTTATGCTGATGAGGCCCATAATCATGGCCGCATCATGGCCTGAAGTCACCGTTATACCGAAGCTGAGAAGTATAAGCATGACAAGAACTTCAATAATCATCAGAATCATGTAAACCGACACAACAGCTGTGAGCCTGTTTCTTGTAGTTGACTGATAATTATAGGTAAGGAGGAAAAACATTATCAAATTTGAAGTTATGGTAAGGGCAGGTTTATTAAAGGTCAGGTATAAGAAACTGTTTATGCAAAAATATAGTGAATAAGACAAAAATTCCTGCCTTTTGTCAACATCCTTCCTGTCAAAAAATATGCACATATACCTGTATAGGGTGTAGGTAGCAAATATATTTGTTATCAGGTAGACAGCTACATAACTGTTAGACATGGCGCATCCTCTGCTTTTTTTGCAGCAGTTTTTCCCGAACTGCCTTTCTGTTGTTTTGGCTGATTCCTAATATTTCGTTGTTGGACATTTTTACATATTCATATGTATATTCAATAACATGGTTGTAATTGATGAGGTATGACTTATGAATCGAAAAAAAGTCGTTTTTCTTAAGCTTTTCTTCAACTTCCGACAGCTTTCCGTAATATTCTTTTACTTCACCGTCCTTCAAGATAATCTTTACCTTTCTGCCGCTGCTTTCAAAATAAAGTATATCGCTAATCAGCACATTGAAATATACGTTGCCTGCCTTATATTCGTAATACTGGTTGGTGGTTTTTATTAATTTTCTTGCTCTTTTGACAACTAACTCAACTTTATCTTCAACCAAGGGTTTAACAAGGAAATTTAAAGGTCTTATATCAAAGAGTTCCATTGCATAGGTGTCTTTACCGGATATATATACGATTTGTGTCAATTCGTCATTTAATTCCTCTCGAATTTTCCTCCCTACTTCAACACCGTTTATTTCACATAACTCGATATCCAGGAAGATTAAATCGAAACGGTTTCCAACCTCTAAGAAATCATAGAGTTCTTCTCCGCCGTAAAAAGTTGATATTTCGAAATTTTCATCCGAATTTTCGCTTATTTCATTCAACATGCTTTTCAATTCAAGGCACAGCTGTTTATCGTCATCACATATTGCAATTCTTAACATATTTTCTCCACCCTTATTATTAAATGACAGGTTTTATCATTTGCTCAGATATCTCTTCTTATATTTAATTGAGGCGTATTTGCTGATTTTATTGATAATTCTGTAATTAGCAATGCTGCCCACCGCCGCCACAAGGGGTATCCCCTGGACGAATTTCGATGCCAGCATGGAATCGGACAGTATTTGGGAAGTTCTTTGGATTTCCTTTTCCATGTCATATTTCATGGAAAAATTATTATCTATGTTATGAGATATTGCATCAACCCTGAAATTGTATTTCTTTTGCTCTTCACCTGTGGTTAATGCAGCATTTACTATACTTAATATATATAATCTTTCATCCTCTAACTCATACAAATACCCGTAGCTCAAGGATATTTCATATATCGTCTTTAGAATAAGAGCCGTGAACAAGGGTATATCAGGAAGTCCCATCCCCAATAAGCCCAATCCGGCTCCTTCAATGGTTGAAATGGACCTGTTGATAAAGTTGCTTCTCTGAGCATGCTTGTCAATTTTCTTCAAGGTTTTGTTATTTTTAGATTTCCTGAATGAAAAGTCATGGAAATTATGATTGGCTTGAATTCTTCTTTTATTATAGGATTTTTCAATAACCTTGGTTCCCTTTTCAAAAATTAGCTTAAAGGCATTGTAAAAGGCCTTATCTAAGGTATCCCTCAAGCCTTCCGGCACATAGGATTCCGCCTTGTCCACCAAAGGCTCTAATTTATTATCAATGAAACCTTTTTTCTTATTTAAAATTTTTTCTTCTCTTTTATTTAATTTGTTTAAATGCTTTTTTACTATATCTCTCAACTTGCACCCTTACCTTCGGGATGACAGTACCCCCGTCCCCTTGTCATTCAATTTGCTGAGCAAATTGGATTTTTACCCCGTTGGGGTCCTTTATTATGAAGTATTTTATCGAAGGATTGGGCTGGATGGGGCCTCTTAGTATATTTATGCCTTTTCCCTTAATAAAGTTAATCTTTTCTTCCAATGATTCAACCTTAAAGCCCAAGGTCACCCGGCTGCCTGCTTCCAATTTCTTTAAATTTTCGTTGCATATGAGCTCTATCTTGGTTTCCCCTTCACCCAAAAAGGATATTTCCATCCCAGGTCCGGCTTGGAATCTCTTAGTCAGTTTAAGACCCACTACTTCTTCATAAAACTTCACTGACTCATCCATATTGTCCACAAGGATTGTAGTCCACAAAAACTTCATAGTTTCCTCCGTATAAAGATTGTTTATGTATTTTACCATAATAATAATATAATTTCATTAAAATTTGATTATAATTTATCGCTATAGACCGGAGATGACAAGGGGACGGGGGTAGTGTCATCAAGTGTCCCACGGAGAACTGTCGCTGTTAGACAAATCAAGAGTGACAAAAAGGACCGTCCCCAGTGTCCCACTGTGGGCCAATTGGCCAGGCCGGATTTGGCTGTGGCACATTATTTAATTAATTTCATATTATAATATAATTCGAAAATTTTTAAATAAAAGGGGGATTATATATGACAAAATATAAATCGGATAATGTACATAACAGAACCATGACACTGACGGGACATGGTGAAATGAATATGAGTCCCGATATGGTAATTATACACTTAGGAGTTGAGACAAGGGGAGAGGATCTTTCCCGTATTCAGGCGGAAAATGCAAGAATTAGCCAATCGGTTATTCAAGCCCTTCAAAGGATGGGGATTACAAATATAAAAACCATCCGATATTCCATCGACAAGGTGTTTGATTTTGTGGACGGAAGGCAGATTGACAGAGGTTATTTGGTAAGAAATATCTTGGAAATCAAGACAAATAATATAGAAGCTACCGGAAACATTATAGATGCTTCTGTTAATGCCGGAGCAAATATTGTGGAATTGATAAGCTTTGATGTGTCAAACAGGGAATACTACTACCGACAGGCTTTGAACATGGCAATTATTAATGCAATACAAAAAGCCGAATCAATAGCCCTAAACCTTGGGCTGTCTTCAGCTCCCCAGATTGTCAGTATAGTTGAAAATACAGCAATACCTTTTCTTCCCGTTCAAAGGGAACTTGCAGCTACTCCCATAATACCCGGAGCAATTAATATCGCCGCTGATGTAACCGTTGAATTCGTGTTCTAAGGATTAACCCTTAATATGTCTTTAACCATTTCGGGGCGAATTTCCCATATATTTGCTTGAACCCTGAATATATCCCATTTATCAATTTCAAACACTCTAGCCCAGCTATCCATTACTCTTTTCCTTTCCTCCGGATAAAAGTGGGCTGTTTTTTCGTTTATAAATGAATAAGAATTCTTAAAACCCTTCCTTTCTAAGTCTTTTAAATATTCTTCGGCATCCTTTTCATCCTTTGGAACATAGTGGTGATTTAGGACATAATCCCACTTCATGCCGTCAAAATATACTACCTCAGATTTATCTACTTCCAAAACATACACTATTTCATTTAATGTAGGCCTCAGCATATACTCCTCGCTAATGGAGCACCAGATGAAAAAGTCTACCCCCTCCGGTCTTGGCACTCTTTTCTCTGCCTCCTTAACAAACCATTTATATAAAAATATAATATGGTCAGAAATAACATCGAATTTCTCCTCTAAATGCTTCCTTGTTATCCTGATTACACCCTTTCTTTCCAAATCATCCAGACTTCTTATATCCTGCCTGGTCCATAAAGTTACTTTATCCATAAATGCTCCCTAATATTTATTCTCCCGGTGTGGCAAACTTCCAACTTATTGGAATCCCTGCTGTCAGTACTGATACATAAATCCACCTGCCCATAGGAATGATATATGAGTAAAAATGCAAAATAGCTAAAATTGCTACAATAGCTAATGAAAGCAGAAATTTATCAAAAGAAACCCTTTGATTAGACTCCTCAATAGGTTTAGAAAAAGGAATCTCTAAATATATTTTACCCATAAGAGGCAAAATTGCAATACCTGCCAGCAATAAAATCATTATATCCCCGGCAAATCTAAATTTAAAAATTAATGTGAATATGAGTCCATTTAAAATAATTAAAGGTATAAAAAACCTATAAGCCATAGACTGCATTAATCCCCTGTATAAATTTTTAAAATCTTTAAATCCCGATGAAATAAATACATATGAGCCTTTCCAAGCAGACGAATATTTCACTAAATAAAACACGGATGAGAATATAAGCAAGTTAAAATACAGATAAAGATATTCATAACCGGAAGGCTTAAATTCTTGTCCCCCCACCCTCATATTAAATATCATTAATACGGGAAGAAGGATTCCGGAAGATAAGGCAGGATAAATTTTCAGCTTTAAACTCCTGTCACTTCTAAACATGGCATTAGCAAAATTAAATGACTGCTTTGAAATTTCATCACGGTTTAAAATGAATCCTACCAGATTTTCAAACCAATGCTTTGAAGGTCTTTCTTTTCCTTCCCCTTCTAACTTAAGAAGCAGGCTCTCCATTTTTTTGCCGAGACTTAAATAAACTATAAAAGAAACAAGGGGAACAATAATTATTAAAGACGTAAAAACATATAAGTATGATTCTCCTCTGTTGTAGAATATTTCAAAGGGTGCTCCGAACCATAGAATAGGATTCAGATAATGGCTGGAATTAAAAGTATACTCCATATTTCGAAGTGAAGTAAAATCTATCATTCTTATGGCAATTTGATAACCCACGGTAACCAAGATTGTCAAAAGAATTTGAATAAAATTGATTATATTTCTAAGCAGCTCGCCGTCGAAAAATCTTAAAACCAATAAATATATAAATGCAGTCACTAAAAATATCATTAAATCCATCAGTAATAATTCCACTAAAAATATCGGAATAACAAATAAATCGTTACTCAATACCAATGCAATAAGAGACGGACCTGCAATAAATGTATTTAACCTGAACATATAGATAAGTATATGCAATACTTTTGCTAGGGACACGGTCCTTAAGTCCACCGGCTTTGTCAATAAAATGTTTTTATCCTTTGTATCCAATAAGACAAAGGAAAAATCAGAAATCAAATACATGGTAGTCATAAAGAAAAATGCACCTGAAAAATACATCATCCGTATCATTTCATCTTTTATAAAATAAATAAAGAATGCCAAAAATGCCCCAAAAAGCAGATGCATGAAATATCCCTTCAATAGAGAAGTCTGTTCTTCATCTTTCTTTTTTTGGTTTGTATTTATCACCGGTGCCCGCCTTGAATCCAAAATTAATTTGGTTTTCAATATTATTCGAAGCAGTTTATAGTCTATGCCGAAGCCTTCAAATATTCTTTTAAATTTATCAAGTATTTTTAAAGATAAGAATTCATTCATATCAAACCCCGTCAATTCATAAATACATCGGTAAATTTTTTCGCAAGCACTTGGTAATCATGAAATCCGGTAACATAATTAAATATTGACTCTAAAGATGAATCCGACTGCATGCTCATTACATCTGCCACTGTACCGTCTATAACTATTTTCCCTTCATTTATGAGGAGTATTCTGTCGCTTAGTTTCTCAACAACTTCCAAAATGTGAGAAGAATAAAAAATTGTTTTTCCTTCTTCCTTCAGATTTTTCAATACTTCTTTAAAAACCAATACACTGTTGGCATCTATTCCCCCCAAGGGTTCATCCAAAAATAAAATATCAGGATTATGAATCATTCCGGTGATAATTGACAGCTTTTGTCTCATTCCTTTGGAAAAAGTATGAATTCTGCCGTTAATAGCATCATCTATGCCAAAGACACTCATCATTTCCTTTCCTTTTTTTACAGCCTTGTCTTCTCCTATACCGTACAACATTCCTATAAAACTCAAATATTCTTGAGCAGTTAAATTATCATACATATCAGATACTTCAGGTACATAGCCTATTCTCTTTTTATACTCGGACTGTCCTTTTACTTTTTCTCCAAAAATAAAAACATCCCCTTGATAATCATCTATGAGACCTAAGATTATTTTGATGGTTGTAGTCTTGCCGGCGCCGTTAGAACCTATATATCCGATAATTTCACCGCTATTCACACTGAAATTTATGTCTTTTAAAACATCCTTGCTTCCGAAACTTTTGCTTACATGCTCTAATTTTAAAACTTCAGACATAATTGCTCCTTTTTTTCTTTGTTTATTATATTGACGAAATAAAGCTTGATTTTGTTCAACTTTGTTAATTACTGATAATTAAGTTCCCTGCCTGACCAATAACAAAGGATTTCAGGTTTTGTGATTCTTAATAATACTAATAATAACATACTTTTTTAATAAAAAAAAGCATGGGGGTTCTTTACTCCCATGCCGTAAATTTAATTACTCAATATCAATTTTTACGGATTTGTTTGGTTTGTTTTCTTTGGGAACTTTTATGGTCAAAACTCCGTTATCAAGTTTTGCTTTAATCCCGGTTGACATTGCATCATCTAAGTATAAGCTCCTGGACATTGAGCTGAAGCGTCTTTCCTTATGAAGGTAGTTTTTATTCTCTTTGTTTATGCTTTCTTCTCTCCTGACTGAAATGGTCATTCTTCCTTCGTTCATATCAATATTGATTTCATCTCTGTCGACCCCGGGAAGTTCAGCCTCAATTAAGTACTCTTTGTCATTTTCCTGAACGTCTATCTTAAAGGTATCCCTCGGGAAAAATCTTCTTGACATCCAGCCGTCGTTAAAAAAGTCATCCATCATGCTGTAAAAATCGTTAAAGTCCCCAAAACCTCTGTCAACCAAACCTCTGTTCCTTCTGTTATAAGGAATTAATCCTGCCATGTTCCAACACTCCTTTTCTAGTGATTTTGTTAGCACTCGTCTTAGTTGAGTGCTAACAACCATCTATAGAGTAGCACATTTTTATAAATTCGTCAAGGACTTTTAGAAAAATATTTTAATATTTTTCTTCCTTATTGAAGCGCAACAAGAAAATGCCTTACTATTAGTTGGATAAACTCTGATTTTTAGGTGGGGTTTTCGATATGAGAATGGGATGGTTGTTCTTTTGCGTTAATTATGTTTTCTGCGATTATGCATATAATTATTATTGCGGCGCCTATAATTCCTATGCTGCTGAGCTTTTCCCCGAGAAGAAAATATGAAATTAAGGCCGTAAGGATGGGCTGGGTGCATTGAAGCATTGACACTGCCGAAGCAGATATGTTTTTAAGGGCGGAATTTTGCAGCATATAGGCGATGTTTGTACAGAATACCGCCAAATATAAAACTACCAGCCAGGCAGGCAAGGTCACCCGGCTTAATACTTTCGTGCTTTCAAAAATCAGAGCGCAAGGCAGACTTATCAAAGCTGTTATGCCTGCCTGGACAGCGGATACCGCTAAAGCATCCAGCTTTTTAAGAGATTCTTCTCCAAAAACGAGGGCTCCCGCTATGGATATGGCTGTTATTAAGGCGGTAACTTCCCCTTTTCCGAAAACAAAAGAGTTTCCGTCGAAGCAGAGGAAATATAAGCCTATAACCACCATGATTTGTATGGGAATATGTATAAATTTGTATTTAACCTTGTATACCAAAAGGGCCAAGATGGGGGCAAAAATTACGGGGAGGCTCATTAAAAACCCCACATTTGTGGACGAAGTCCAATTTAAGGCAAGGTTACAGGTGATGTAAGCTGCTGCCATACATAGGCCGGCAGGCAAATAAACTTTCGGCTCAACGGTTTTCATAGATGCGGCTATCCTCTTGCCAAAAAATAAGATAAAGACCAAAAATGCAGTTGTAAACCGGACAGCTAAACTCCAGAAAGGAGTTATGGTCTCAAAGGCAATTTTAGTCAAAGGATTGCCAAATCCGTAAATCACGCTCTGCAATAATATAAAAGCCATATATTTATATTTCTTCGCACTTTCCATTTCAAACCAGCTTTCATGGTATTAAAAGTGAAGATAATATATGTAAACCTTTTCTAATATTATATTATAATGTTTCAAAACATTCAATAAATAGTTATTT
>JAAYOE010000110.1 GCA_012520455.1 Tissierellia bacterium | reverse complement strand
GCTGCTCCGGTTCAGAAACCTGCTGCTCCGGTTCAGAAACCTGCTGCACCGGTTCAAAAACCAGTTGCTCCGGCAGAAAAGCCGGCTGCTCCGGTTGAAAAACCTTCAGCTCCGGCACAAAATAACACTAGTGTTCCTTCGTCAAACTTAACATATGAGCAAAAAGTAGTAGAACTTGTAAATGTTGAAAGACAAAAAGCAGGCTTGCCTGCATTAAAGATGGATGCAGCAATTTCTAACGCAGCAAGAGCTAAATCCAAAGACATGGCAGTTAACAATTACTTTGCACATCAATCCCCTACTTACGGAAGCGCGGGAGATATGTTAAGACAATTCGGAATCAGCTGGCGTGCATGGGGTGAAAATATCGCTGCAGGACAAAGCACACCTGAGATTGTTGTAAATGCATGGATGAATTCACCGGGACACAGGGCAAACATTCTTTCATCCAATTTCAATAAGATTGGTGTAGGATATGCTACAAATGCAAGCGGCAGACCATATTGGACACAAATATTCACTGATTAAAGGCTGCCCGGCTTTGTCATCCTGAGCTCATGCGAAGGATCTCATGCTAAAGCCCCCAGAATGACAGGAACCATATATTAAAGCAGGTTGAAAATACAACCTGCTTTTTATTTATGAATTTTTTTTATTTTTTTGCTAATTAAATTTGATATATTACGAACATTAAATAAAAATTTTTGTTGCACTTTTGTATATATTCCGTTATAATACTAAATGCAATTATTTCTTGGTTCTTATGTTCATGACGGCAGAATATTTTTAATTTCCATCGGACATATTGAACATAATAAAACAATAAGAAGGAGATATTATGGAAGGATTTTTTAAACTTAAAGAAAACGGAACTAATGTATCTACTGAAATCATGGCAGGGTTCACCACATTTTTTACAATGTCTTATATCATTTTTGTTAACCCTGCAATCCTGTCAGCAACAGGAATGCCTTCACAGGCAGTATTCTTGGCAACTATAATAGCAGCGGCAATCGGAACTTTGGTAATGGGATTATTTGCTAATGTTCCTTACGCCCAGGCACCCGGCATGGGTCTTAATGCATTTTTCACCTACACTGTAGTATTTGCCTTAGGCTTTTCATGGGAACAGGCATTGGCATTAGTGTTCATATGCGGAATGATAAATATATTTATCACTGTTACAAAGATCCGCAAGAGCATCATAAAAGCCATTCCAGAAAGTCTGCAAAACGCAATCAGCGGAGGCATCGGAATATTTATAGCATATATAGGTATCAAGGGTGCAAACATTATTGAGTTCGTTTCAGATAATACAAATATTATTGCAGTAAACAACGAACCCTTTGCGGCAGATGGAACTTACAGCAATATATTTTCAGTAGTGACAAACGGAGGTATCGTGCCTTCAGTTGTAGATTTCACCAATCCTGCAACACAATTGGCAATCATAGGCTTGGTAATTTTGGTTATCCTTATAGTTTTGAAAGTAAAAGGAGCCATCCTTCTCAGCATTATATTGACCACATTAATAGGAATACCTTACGGAATCGTTGACTTTTCAAATGTATCAATCAGTACCGCAGGATTATCTTCCGCATTTGCTGATTTAGGGGTTACTTTTGGAGCAGCCTTCGGGCCTAAGGGGATGCAGTCCTTGTTTACCGACCCCTCACGTATACCCTTGGTTTTAATAACGATATTTGCCTTCAGCTTGTCGGATACCTTTGACACCATCGGGACCTTCATAGGCACGGGAAGAAGAAGCGGAATATTCAGCGAAGAAGACCTGAAATCCCTTGAAACAAGCACCGGATTCAAATCAAAGATGGATAAGGCCTTGTTTGCAGACGCAATTGCAACCTCAATCGGAGCAGTCTTTGGTACATCAAATACCACGACCTATGTTGAAAGCGCGGCCGGAATAGGGGTAGGCGGACGCACGGGCTTAACCAGTCTTGTGGTAGCAATCCTGTTCCTGGCATGCATGCTGCTTGCACCAATAGCAGGAATCGTTCCTGCGGCAGCAACCTCACCGGTTTTAATAATTGTCGGTGTTATGATGATGTCATCCTTTATTAAAATAAACTGGGAAGACCTTGAGGAAGCTATACCGGCATTCTTTGCATCGGTTTTCATGGCCTTAGGATACAGTATATCATACGGAATAGCAGCCGGCTTTATATTCTACTGCCTTGTAAAAGCATCCAGGAAAGAACTTAGCCAAGTACATCCCATCTTGATGGTATCAACCTTCCTGTTCATTTTGAACTTCATTGTATTAGCCTTAATTTAAACCCTTGGGGACATCCATCGAATTTATGAGGCATGTCCCCTTTTTATATTGCATCTTGTTTCCCAAAATCTTTCATTTTTCGATATGGTTTATATAAAAATACCTATTAGTAAACTTGCAAAAATCCATTTCTTGCATTTTTTGCTTTTTTGCAAGATGCTCTTGCAAGTTGTAAAGCATTGAAATTATAACATTTTGCGAGATTACTAAAGTCAATCTTGCAATTTATTCACTCAAAATGCGCTTTCCTCAAAAATAATTTAATTTTTTTGAAAGTTTTTGTTTACAAATTGCATTTTTGATGATATAATAAATCAAACTCAGTAAAAGGAGGTTTTGTTATGGGTGTAGTTGTGAAAGACATCAGAGATGTAGTTGCAAAAATGAATTTCAGAAAATGTGGTACTATTACCTGTATATATAATGTTGATGGAAAATGCAGCCAAAAAGAATGCGAACTTCATGAAAGAGGATTAAGGCAAGAAGAAGACTAAAAGGGCGGTATGAAAATGATAAAACTGAATATGAAAAGTTAAAGCGAAAGAAACTGAATAGTTGTCTTTCGCTTTTGTTTATCCCTTAAATGCTGCTGAGATATGATTTCCATCGGTGGAGAGCTCTCACCCCCATCAGGAAGGGTTCGCCTAAGAATCAGTTTTTGTAATATTGAATCAAGGTTTTGTAAATCATTACTGCCGCTTCTACTCTATCCGCATTATTTCTTGGTTTAAATGTGTCGTCCTCGTATCCGGTAATTATCCCCAACTCAACAAGTTTTTGAACTTCTTCTGATGCCCATGCGCTAATTTGGCTGCTGTCCTTGAAATTTTTGGCACTTCTTGCATCAGAGTTAATTGTTCTTCCGATAATTGCCGCTATTTCTTCCCTCGTTATATAATCATTTGCTGAAATATACAACTTACCGCCAATATTTTTCCCATTTACCAAGCCATGCATAACAGCGGCTTTTATATAGGGCAAAGCCCACTCAGGGATGTCTTCAATATCTGCGAACTTAAGCTCTAAGTCTTCCGCTTGGCTGATATTGATATTTCGTGACGCAACCAACAATTTAAT
The DNA here is from genome assembly GCA_012520455.1 of Tissierellia bacterium. Lineage (GTDB taxonomy): Bacteria > Bacillota > Clostridia > Tissierellales > Sedimentibacteraceae > Sedimentibacter. The sequence goes on along the minus strand of JAAYOE010000110.1, from coordinate 23,844 downwards.
AAACTCGGCTCTCGTAACTTTGCCATCCGGTTTAAAAATCAGTTTTCCGTTTTCATTATAGCCGTTAATGATATTCAGGTAATTTAAACCATACACATAATCATATCCCCAATAGTTTGATGGAATGTCAGAAAATACATTCTGCAAAGGATAATTAAGCACAATATAGGTGCCTGATTTTGAAATATCTGCAGTAACTGAATTAGTGTCCGGGGACATTACTCCTCCCTTGTATATTAAAGCACCGAGCTCACTGTCATAATAATATACATAAGCCTTGTTGAATCCTGTAACCGGTATTGTGAGCCTGGCAGGCTTGACAAAATCTGTTGCAAGACTTATAAAATAGGGTGCTGAGGCTGCATAAGCTCCAACCGGTATATTCATTTCACTTAACAGGTCTTCTGCATGATTGTATGTGAAAATATCTATGTGATCCTGATAATAAGGTAATGCACCTTTTGGAACAGACAGTATCACACCATCATCAGTCTTAATTGTCCCCCCATTAGTTGACATGGAGTCTCCGCCAAGCCAGGTAAACATATCTCTTGAAAAGACAGGTGGTTTATATTTAGCCGAGCCCTTATATTTATCACCGCTTATTTCAATTACAATGCTGTCGCTTAAGGAAGCAGTATCCGTCAGGAAAAATTCGGATTTTGCAACTAAGGTTCCTTCATACCTTGCAGTGATGACCCCTTTATCATCAATAGATGCATATTGACTTCCTTCTACTATGGAATACTTAACCGAGTTATTGTCAATTTTCTCGTCCAAATTATCATCCGATGATATGTATGTGGACAGCTGTTGCTTTGTACCTGTTGCCATACGCTTGTATTCTGGCACAAGGGTTATATCTTCTACTTTTGCCTGGTCATTTAAAACACTTATTTCTCGTGTTGTTACATTATTTACGGCATCCCTTGCTTCTATTGTTGTCTTTGATAAAAATGAATTTCCAAAGTCTAATGATGCCCTAAACTTCCCGTCAGCATCTGCATAATAGTTTACATTGTTTATAGTTACTGTCATGTAAGGATCAGTCACACCACTTACAGTGATTTTTCCGTTTTGTGTTACTGCTCCTTCTTTAGGTTCCAACACTGTCAGGGAAGGTGCTTTATTATCGTATTCTGCTGTGTATTCCTCAACAAGGGTATCTCCATGCTCATTTTTATAGGTTATAATAAAATAATTTATACCCTCCTTTAGTGTAACCTTTTCGCTGAAACTCACTGCAAAACTGTCTGATGCCGCAAGGACGGTTTCATCTCTTTGAATCTTATAACTTACAGGAATGTTGCTCATTCCTGATATTATGATATTTGGAGAGTTAGTTACATATTTGTAATATCTATGCTCTATACCGTCCAAATCTTTTTCTATATATGGGCTATAGAATATTTTACTGTCGGCGGATTTAAATTCTGTATATGTTATTATCTCTTCAGGAACCCTGACCATTACCGAACCGGATGCAGGCACTCCCATTGTGCTCATGCCAACTGCCCTTAAGTCAAAATAGTATGTTTTATTTTCAGGTCTGTCAGGGTCTATGCTGTCTCCGTCAATAATAACCTCAAATCTGTCCATTCTTTCTCTTGGTAGATTGCCGGGCCAATTATCATAATCAGGAGCATAATCCATTGGATCATATACCTTGTATATAGCAAGGGGCGACCCTAAATCATATGTTTCCTCGGCATAGTTTTTTCTGTATATGTAATATTCATCCTTACTGTAATCAGCATCCCAGGAAAGACTGATTTTATTGTTTCCTATATCTTTTATTGCCAATCCCGAAGGAGCATTAGGCGTATTATGGTTTATTACCTCGAATTTTTCACTGATTGCATAATCAGATACCGTGTTTTCTTTATCAGTCTTTGCATAAATATAATAGCTGCCTGTAGATAAGTTTAGCGGGATAGTTGATGAACCATCTTTAGTCGGAGGTGTATATATTATTTCATCTACCACTTGTACGGTGTTGCCTGATGAATCCGTGTAATCCTTTGTAGTAACGGTCTGACCGTAAATCAAGCTTCCTTTTCCCCAAAGGGAAGCAGGATTCTTTAATTCTTGTTCGCCCATTTCATCAGCATTAACTACATAAATTCTGAACTTATCAGGTTCTCCCTCAAGCTTCCAGCTTGTTGTCAATGTATTGCTTGTACTGTCAAAGGAAGCACTCAGTTCAGTTATTTTAGAATTTTTAACGGTAGAATAAGGCAAAAGCTCCATAGGACCATCTGTAATAATTGTCCACAGGCCGTTTTCAGGTGATGTCATTGGAATTGTCACCATATATTCATCTAAAAGCCCTTCATCAGCTTTTATCAGTTGTTTAACAGCAACAATTTCATTTTCTTCTAATCCAAGCTCTTCTATGGTTTTAATTGTACCGTCGCTGTTAAATAATGCTCCATTATCAATATACTTAACAGTTAATAAGCCGTCAGTTCCGGGTTTAATTATCTTTACACTATTATCGTCTAAATTGTTAAATTGTTCTTCTGTCATTCTTAATATGAGCATTACATTGCTGTTGTCTGTCAGGTTGAGCTCCGTTATAAATTGCGAGCTTCCATCTGCATACTGAGTAGATTCAATTGGCCTGTAATTAAAGCCATATTGTGCGATACAGTTATCATCGTATTCAAAGATCAATCCCTGATTTGAACTTTCCAATTCTTCTTTTAGTTCAAGGAATTCTGTTCTCCCGTTTGAAAAATAGTATCTTACGCCAACATCCTGCTCTAAAGCATGTATGGTCCCGCCAATGCTGTATTCGGTAACTTCTACCATTACACCTGCAACCTCATGTCCTCCTATAAGGGGAACCTTTTGAGGAACTGCTACAGCCACTTCTCCTCTGCCTAAAAAGGATTCTCCTTCAAGATACTGTATATAAACCTTACCATTAAAGATTTTATAGTGGATGACAGCATCTACAATAATTCCTCTTTTTTCTATGTCAGGGTCCCATGTTTCCCATACAAATTTAGTATAAACCTCTGCTAAATTAATCATATATAAATCTGCTTCCGCTTCACCTTCTAAATGAAATGGTGACATGCTTATTTCTCCTTCTGCAGATAGAAGGTTATAGCCCTTAAATACTATGCCGGTCACGTCTTTAAGAAAGACACCTAATATTATTGTAATCGGGAATGCACCTTTAAAGGATAGATTTGACAGACCCCCTCCGACACCTGATACTCCTATAGGTACAGGAGATGCCACAGCTATTGGTTTTGCGAATTTTCCCATAATATATATTTCATCAAATCGCCCTTTCCTTAATCCGATTCTTGCTTTAGCACCTTTTGATTGACTAATCATCTTGCCGATGCTTACTTCAGCTTCAATAACAAGATGTTCTTCTCTTGTATTTATTTCCAAAACTGCCTTGGTTCCTGAAACCAATGAAATTGCAAAAGGCATTTTAAACTGGAATCTTCCTTCTATATCCATTCCATCCTGGTTAATTGATATCTTATCAACTTCTGCCTTGTAAAACCCTAATGAAAGCCCATCCAAATCAATCATATCAGGAATAAAATCATTTGTGCCGTAAGTCAAAGGGTTCAATATACCCATAGAGCCTTTAATATCTATTCCTTGGGAGGTTATCGTGACTGTATCCAAGGTTACGGGAACACTTTTATATGACACATCATACATTGTGTCAGAATAAGCCCTGTCAACATCATAGACCATTCTCTTAAAAGTATCGTTATCCCCCATTTTATTTGTTGGTTCAAATCTAAAACCCGAGCTGGCAATAATAGCCTGGGCAGCCGTCTTGTTTCTCTCGTTTACTATGTCGCACCACAGTATACCTTCAGAAGCTTCTATTAATGCATTCATTGGGTCAGTATTTATAGTAAGTGTTCCACCTGCATACTTTAATGTATTGTTTATTCTGACAGGATTATCTTCATCTGCTCCCATGGATGTGTAGGTGCCATTTTTATTGTCTATGAATTTGCCATAAATATTGATATATTCCTCCGGGGTGTTGTATCCGTCATCCTTCATTACAATAGGAAATTTAATTTCCCCTACAAGATTTAATGAATATTTTATGTCGTTGGATATTACAACCGCATTTTTGAAAGTTTTTTGGTCCTTTTTGTTTCCTGTTGCATCCGCTGCAGATATAAACAAATCATAAGTACCTAAAGGCAAATTGTCAGGAAGGCCCAGGCTGATAACTGTGTCGGAAATTTTTGTAAATGTCCTGTAATCCAAAGAATATTTTTTGGACCCTTGAATCAATGCAGCTTCCACAACCTGGCCTATTGCACTGCCAAATGAATCAAATCCGCTTCCGTTTACAAATACATTTCTGTTGTTGTCTTCGTAATAAAAAGGTGATTTGGGAGTTAAGTCAAGAAATGAAATGTCAGGCATTCCTCCCTCTTTCCCCTCCATTATTAATATTTTTGTGATTCTCTGGGCCGGCATACCCTCCGCTCTCAACAAAACAGAGTATGCTGAAATTTTGAATTCATCCTGCACTATGGGTTCTATTTTCCATATGCTCCTATGATATGTTCCTGCTTTTAATTCTTTAAAAGCTGTTTTCTGGTCACCCTCAACCAATATCAGCTCATCCGGCAGTTCAAGTTCAATTTGTAAATTTGCTATATTTTTGGAATTGTCAAAATTATTGTCAATATTGAACTCCGCATGTATATATTGGCTTGTGTAGTTTGTTTTTTCTTTGTTCATGTTGAGCTTGTCTGTACCTTGAAGGCTTATCCTAAATCCGGGATCATTATTTTTAATTGATGCATCTCCTACTCCGTAAGAAGTATCAATTGTTTTTTCTTCTCCCGGGCTTAGGAACTCAGGTTCCCAATACATAAGAACACAGCTGTCTTTAGCAGCATAGTCTACTATAGCCCCATCAGGCGGATAAATGCCATTTCCTCCTTCGTATAATTCTCCGTCAATTTTGACTTCTATTATTGCCTTATCAGGATTTACATTATAATCCCACTTTGTTTGTGATGCATCACCCCATGCTGCAAATTGAAGCTTGTCAGGCTTTGACAGTCCTTCTCCCGACACTTCTCCCAGGGCTATTATCTGGGGAGTGATATATTGATCATATGCATGCCAGCTTGAAGGTATTTCATCACCCACAAATTCTTTTTCCTTATATATGAAGCCTCCGCCGGGAATTGTTAAAGCGGGAGAATCAACTGTTCCAATTTTAGTATCCAAAAGCATTCTTAAGCCGACTGTCCTTGATACATTTCCCTTATTGACTATATCATAGGAAACAAAGACATTACCTATGCTTGGAAGCTTTGGATTGCTAATTAATTTAAGTCTCTGAGTAACTACTATATCCTTTATGGACCACTGGCTGATTATACTGCTGGTATCATAATCCACATATGGTTCTACTGTATAATGCCCCTCTAATCCTAAAAATCCGTACTCATTTCCGTAAATAAAATCTTCTCCGTCTATTTTTACAGAAGTATAAGACGTTTCAGGACTTTCAAATCTGTTTCCATACAACAGGTCCTTATAATCATCTGCGCTTTTGTTTGGCAGACCGCTCAAGGTTTCTACTATAAAGCGGCCTGTTTGCTTATCTGAGGTTATTCGTATGGTCCCATTGTCTAATTGCACCACCGGTGAACCCCACTCCTTGTATAAATCCTTATCGTCAGGGGCAAGATCTGCATAAGCAGGATAAACTATGATGCTTGAGCTAATCATTAATAAACTTAAAACTATAGATATAAATCTTTTCGTATTTTCTCCCATTATTTCACCACCTGTGAATTTTTACCAAGGACAGACATAATGTTTGCCCCTAAGCTTACTTATAAAAGTTAAGTTTTATTATTCTTGTATTTCTTTCCTGGTCCTGCACATACAAGGTGTACTTACCTTCTTGTGCAGTAAATGTTCCTAATTTGGACAAATAACTTCCGTTAATTTTAAAATAATTATTGTCAAAGCCCTCTCCCTTTGCATACTTTGTGACGAATTTTCCGTCAATGCCTATAAATTCAGCATAAACAAGTCCTGATTCTCCTATCTTAATGCTGTGAACATCCTGACTTCTCAAATCAATAATAGTGTCCTGAATTATGGCAACTGCCGAATCAATATCAAGGACATGGACATATCTTGTCTTTGTGCTGGTATTACCGGCTTTGTCACTAATTGTATAAGTTACTTCATAAGGAGTCTTTGAAGAAACTGCCGTGATTACATTGTTGTCTACCTTTATACCTGATGTGATATCTCCGTCAAAATTATCAATTGCATATGCTCCATTATCGTAATATTTGTCGCCTGCCTTCAAGTAAACATGTTCTCTTCCTTTTAAGGTCAAAACCGGTTCTTCTTTATCAATATTGTATATAGGAACAATTATATCCCCTACATTGCCATATTTGTTGCTCACTTCAAAACTATAATTACCATTTTTGTTTACAGTAGAGTAGCCTATCCTGTCATTTCCTTTATCTGTTAACGGAATTACTCCCGCATCAGATTTAAGACGTGCTTTTTCAGAAACACCATCAATAACTGTAAATTTAATTTCAACATCCTTATTAGTTAATGTGTCATCGAATTCTACATTCACTCTTGGAACACTTTTATCAATCCATGTTACATTTGCTATAAGTGTCCCTTCAAGAGGGTCATCAGCAACTTCTATTTGTCTGTAATTAAAATCCTTAGTTCCGTTTTCTTTAAATACATAGGTAGGAGATGCATCCTTTTCAACTCCGTCAACTATGTCAAATCTCTTTATAGGCCTGTTAGCTGACATGGAAACCACAACGTCTCTGTTGGTATAATTAGTTGTACTGTAGTTTAATTGAGTCAATAAATCAGTTCTGTCAATTTCATCAATTATTAATCTGTAGTTCAACACATTGCCTAAGGTGTCAATGAAAACTAATTTCTCTTTATAGACCGGTGTGTTCCCGTCTGAAGCTGATGGTTTGTAGCCATAAACAAATTTGTAAGCATATCCTTCAATATTTGAAATATCCTCCATCATAAAGTCGCCAATATCCTGCAGTTTAACCGGCTTATCTTCAGCCTTGTCAAGTGGGAATATTATTTCTGCAATTACATTGTTTTTAGTTTTATATCCTGGTTGAATCTCAGCTCCTTTTTCGCCTGCATCTACCTTCCCGTTGTTGTTCAAATCATACCATACATATTTTTTTGTTACCGGTTCCGGAAAATCTTTATCTATCCAGCTTACCCTTGCTTCATATTCCTTTATATTGTTTTCTCCATCCTTCAATATGAAGATGTAGCTGCCGTTTCTTTTAAATACAGTGCTTGTATGGCGGTTGTTATTTAAAACTGTATATCCATCATTAACCTCCGCTGTTACATCCTCTATTGTAAGCTGGGGACCTTTCAAGGAATAGCTTATAGCTGAAGATGATGTTACCATAGCCAATAATGGTGTATAGTTTTCACCTATATAGTCAATAGTTATTTGGTGCTCGATCACTTGATCATTAGCAAACTTCACATCAAAAGTATAGATCGCGCTTCCGGTAATTACAGCTGTTGCCACTACATTATTGCCGATAACTTCAACATTGTTTATAAGTCCGTACTTGTCTGTTATAACCGAGCCAAGAGGCATGGTGATTGTTGCTTTTACGGCTCCCTTCACTTTTCCCTCTAAAGGTTTAACGGGGCTGAGCGAAGTCTTGATATCTTCCGGAACATATTCCATATCATTCACAATGATTTCTTTTGCAAATATGTTTGCTACATCTCTGTAAACTAATAAATAATCTCCATCCTCATATGTTTCAGTTTTTCCTGTCTCATCAAATCTGTATTCTCTGCCGTCATTTTGATATAAAGAATACTTCATATATTCAGAAACATTTGATATCCTGATAGTTCTATTTTCTTGGTTTAATTTTAATTCCCTCTCTTCTGATGCCCCCACATTGTTTGATACAAATTCCCCCATGTCAAATCCATTGACAGATACTATGCATTTTATTGCTCCACCACTGGTTACCAGACTACCGGGTATTATTCCTGCTGCTTCTGTATCAGATATTTTAAACAGCTTGTCTACAGAGATGGCTGTTTTTGAAGTTACACTCTGCAAATCATAACATTCGATACTTGCTATATTTTTTAAATCATCTGAATTTTTGGTTGATATCCTAATTAATGTATTGTTCTTATATCCATTCTCCACACCGTAGTAGCCGCTTTCAGCTTCTCCAATTTTTACGGATATGTCCTCTGTTTTTTCTGCAGAATCAGGCAAAGATAAGCTGAGTTCTTCTGATCTGTAAATATTGTTCCAAATATTTAAGTAAAGGTAGGCTCTGTTGTTTATGAGACTTCCTATTCCTGTTGGAACAAAATTTATACCGCTTACAGCCCCCCTTGTGGTTACCCAGGTGTCGGGCATGTCATATGGATTATCCATCCACTGATATTCTATTTCATCAAAGCTTGAATTAACATTTCCTGCATTTATTTCTACATAGTACTCAGGTAGCACTTGCTTTATATCGATTGAATCTATTCTTTTAAATGTTATATCCTCTGTAAATATTTCAATGTATTTTAAATCAAATGTTCCGCCTGCTCCGCCTGTATCGTGAAGACCGATATATGGCACGTTAATTACTGCTGCATTCTTTGTTTCATCATCTTTTGCAAAACTTATATCATATATTTTTTCTATATTATAATTGCCTTTCTGCCACAATACTCGCACTTTATCAGGTTTTTTAAGCTCGTCAATCATATGGAGCTTATCATCAACAGCAATAAAGATACGGTTTTCATCCATTGCCTTGTCTGTAACAGTTATTTCAAACCTTTCGTCATTAATAACATAAAAAGGTCCAAAGGTCTTCTCAATATGCTTACCTGTTTCATTTTCTGCATACACTGCTAAATAATATGGTTTGTATAATTCATCCCCTGTTACACTGCTTATGCTGCTAGCATTGGGTATAAGGTCTACAGTGCTTTTATTTGTTAGTATCACAGAATTTCCACTAATGGTGCCACCATCATTAATTAAAGATGCATCTGCCCTAGTAACCCAATCATAATATACATTAGTCAAGTCTACTATTGGGTCCTCAATAGTTATGGTTACAAAAGGTGAATCCTTATATTCTTTTGCAGTCCTATAGGTTCCTATCTCGCCTTGTGTCATCCTAACGATTGGAGGCAAATTGGATTTTTTGATAACAGCCACATTGTTGTTGAATACTTCAACTGTATTTGATGAAGTATATTTTAAGTGAACTCTTTTTTCACCGGATGTTTTAATAAAATTATCTCCTGCTTTCTCCATGTTCGACAAGGACGCTCTAAAGTCTGCAGTCATAAGGTTTGCATCTTTATCAGATGGTGAAAATTCAGTTCTGATAAAGGCTTTGTCTCCCATATCTGAATCCCAGTTTTCCTTAGCTAAGACACCACCTTCTGATATAGCATATATGCTTATATAATCCTTTAGTTCATCTGTTTCATCCTGGAAGGCTGTAATTGTTCCATTTCCAAATTCTATTTGTATATCCTCAAGTTTTCCATCTACTAAGGAGTTCTTAGAATATGTAACTGTGAAATCAAGATTTTGGTTTGCCTGATTGTACAAGATATTGCTTACACCTACTATCGGACTTTCAATATCTACTAATACTTCATAAACAGTAACATCACCCTTATCGGAGTAGAGGGCTAATGTAACCGTATATCTTCCGGTTTTGTTGCTTATAGCAGAAATAGGTATATTATATTTACCTGAGCTATTGATTGATAAGGAACCTTGGTCTATATAGGATGAAGTATTTTCCCCCTGAGAGATAAAGTATTTGATGCTTGATAAATATTCGTGATTATTTTTGACATCAAAACCAATATCCTTCTTGTGATTGCCGGTGTAACTGTAGTGTGAAATATCGCTTCTTCCTTCTCCCAGCCCCGTGCAATCGCAGCCTCTGTTTATAAATTCTCCTGTCACAGGATTGCTGGTTATTGTAAAGTATCCATTGTTATTTTCTGTATCCTTTGCTTCTGTGCCATCATGTTTTAGTCCCATTGAGCCGGTCCTTAATTGAATTCCATTTGTTGAAGCATCCTGTATGCCAGGTATAATATATAAATATCCCCCATCTTTATATAAAGGATATAGATAATTTCCTTGACCTTCATTTTTTATGGTGACAGGTACTGATATGGGCTCCGTTTCATTGGAATTTGGTTTTAAGCTGACCTTTTCCCAATTGTTCGTACGTGGGTCCTCTGTTAATATCTTTTCGTCGTAAGAAGCAGCCCATTTGTAGTAAATAACCGGAGATTCACCTTGGTTTAAATATTTGGGGGCAATATCAGTTGTCAGATACATATTTGTCAAGGCATAATCCGTATCCTCATTAACACTGCTATGAGATATATCGAGCAATGGGCTATTACTATTTATTAATTTAAATCTCAAGGGCTGCTGATTTGATATTAAAAATAATTCTTTTTGTATTTTGCTTGTATTTCTGTTGCCATATAAGGAAGATGTATCATATACCAAATCAGATGCCTCTATTGTAACCTTAAAAACATCAGTGATATTTGTCGGGTTTTGAATTGTCAGCATGCCTTTTTTAATTAAGTCCAGTTCATCGCTGCTTTTATAAGCAGATTTAACTGTAGTTTTGTTTTTTTCCAGGTCCAATATAGTATAAGTATTGCTTATGTTATTGGATGAGGTCATTGTTGTTGTTATTTTAGACAGGCCAAATGCATCGCTTACTTTGAAAACATTGGGATAACCATCGTTTGTTATCACCGGCGGCTTAGTATCAATTCTTTTGTTTATTGTCTGCGTAATTTCACCCGATTTGTTGCCAAATGTATCCGTTAATACGAATTTAATCGTTACTTTATCAAAATGCCTGTTAATATTATTATTATATAGTTCTTCAACCCCAATTCTGAACTTATATGTAACATCTCCATTTGAGGTGTTAAAATAGTGTTTTCCAACGTATTTAAGGGAAACAGTATAATTTCCTTCTCCTGAATATAAAAGAGCAGTCATATTATTTGGAAATGTACAATCTTCGCTGACTGTTATATAAATGTTAGGTTCTTGGGCTTGAGTATTTTGCCTAATAACTTCATTATCCTCTGACATATGCTCAGGATATTCGTTTGTTACTCTCACAACATATGGCTTTGTTACATCATAGATAGTTCCGGTTATTTTATTTAAATTAAAGTCCAAATCCTTGTTAAATACTCCTCCGGATCTTTTTGCTAATGCACCATATATAATATAGGCGGCATTTTTGGGTACAGATTTATTCATACTGTTATTAACCCAATTAGAGACACTTTTATTATCTCCTTCATAAGTTCCTAAGCGAGTTCCGGCACTATTATAAAATGCAATAAATGGACGGCCATAATCGTCATCCCCCTTGTAATTATCATAATATATGATATTTTCTGCCGTAAGCTGCCCTTTCAATGCTGCACCAAGCATTTTATGAGCACTAAGGTCAACAGCAAAGCCCATTGACGCTTCGCTTGCTTCACCTGGTCTGGTAACACCTTTTCCATCTATTGTATCTTTCCTCCAACTTCCATCACCAAATTGGTTAGTAGGGTCTCTGTAAACCGGTCCACTGTCGTTTGGATGCTGTGTATAATAGGTGTAATTATACCAATTAGAAAAACATCCGGTATACATATGACCTAATGTAGTTTTTTTCATGTTCTTAACATTAGGGGCAGTGCCACCATACGCAAAGTTTATTGGCAACATTGTAAATACAATTAAACAAACAATAAATACTGAGATTTTTTGATTTATCTTCTTTATACACTTTCCCATTTCATCGCCTCTCCTCAAAGAAATTATTTTGTTTATTGTCTCATTCTACCTTTTATATAGATGTTGTTTTCCTTGTCTATTGCAATAAAATATGTTTCTGAAGCATCAATAAATTTTATATTTTTAAGATCATCTGTCCGGCACACGCCATAGATATCTCTGCCGGCTGCTATAACCCTACCGTCATTCTTAAGCCCTACTATAAAACCGTCACCCCAGTCAATAAAAACGATATCCTGCCACTTACTGAGATTACACTGCCCATACAAGTTATCTCCTACAGCATAAACATTTCCATTTATATCAATGGCTGCAGTATTCCTTGTATTAGAGGATGCATAAACTATATTTTCCCATTGGCTTGTATCCATTTGATTATAAATATTGTAGCCTCTGGTCAAAACTCTGCCATCCTTGGTTACAGCAGCCACATGATGTGCCCCGGAAGATATTTGCATAATATCTTTTAAATTATTACCTTCAAAACTTTTTAAATAGTCAGTAACATATACATTTCCGCTAAAAGTAAGTCCTGCTGTGAAATTTGAAGATAATGACAACTCTTTTATGTCTGTCCATCCTCTAAGTATGTTTTTATTAAATACATTGTAGCCTGTTGCCATCGGCTCATTATTGGAGTTTATGGCTACAATGTTGTCCTTGCCTGCATATACCTTAATAATATTTTCCCGGCTGCCTGTATCTGCTTTATTTATACTAACATTGTCATATATTTTAACGTTTTCATTTTCAATAAAAGCAATTCTGCTTCTTCCGGCAGAAGCTCCATGTGAAATAGGTAGTATAAGCTTTTTTGATTCTTTCCTTGTAGTTTCTTTATATGCTAAAGGAGAAATTTTAGTTTCATTTAATTCTTTTAAGTAATTATTTGCTTTGATAATGTCAACAAGGCCATATCCCGTACCCTTGCCATCAACTGATATTGCAGTGTCATATAGGGTATAGACAATGTGCTCAGGATTTATATCAGGGTAAATGCTTATAAACTCCCCTATTATTCCACTTACTGCCCCGGCAGAATATGATGTGCCTGTTTTCTCTGAATATCCAACATTATCAGGAAGAATTATTTTTTCGCCATAAAAGAGCAAATCCACATCATCATTACAGTTTGAGAAACTGCTCCTTTCATATCCATCACTTGATAAAGTACAAGAACCTACGGATATTACACCCTCATATGCAGCCGGAAAGGTATATGTATCCCAGCCGCTGTTACCGGCAGCTGAAACAAATATTACTCCATTTTCTAAGCCATAACGTATCATTTTATAAACATTGATATTGGGGGTCGCTGAGGAAAAACTCATGTTAATTACATCAGCGCCTTCATCTACCGCATATTTTATTGATTGGCACAACAAGTCCCCATAGTCTCGTTGTATGTCAGTAACATTTATTTCTATTGGTAAGATTGAAATATTGCTTTTTTTACCTAATGCCATGGCAGTTTTGGATGAGTACTTAATAACGGCTCCGGCAACGGCTGTTCCATGCCCTTCTGTATTGCTTTCTTGGAATATAAAGCTTTTACCGTCTAAGCACCTATTACTGATATATTCATGGTCAGTATTTACTTTGCTGTCTATAACCGCCACAATGGTTTCTTTTGTATGATCAATGCTTTTTTCAGTATATATAGGGGAAGGTTGAATATTGTTGCTTAAGATCAAACAAATGGCTGCCATGAGAAATTTTTTTACAATCATTTTTCCCTCAACACTTCAAATACAATTAATATACTCTCTTCTATTTTTGAAGTTTAATTTGATTCAGCATCATGCTGATCAAATTATTACCATATGAAACTATATCAAATGATCCTTTTTGCAGGCACCAATCATATATAACTCCCCTGATACATGTCGTTATAATAGATATAATTTCTTTTACAGATAAATCTTTAGTAATTTCACCCTTCCTCTGACCTTCTTCAATTAAATCATTAAAAACATGATAAAACATTCTGTCTGACTCTATTAAGAAGCTCTGTGAAGTTAAATCCCTAATCTGTGAAGAATAGATAGCAGAAATAAACTCCAATCCTATATCCTTTTCCATAATTACAAAGACATAGTTTATAAATGAAGATATTTTATCGATTGTATCTTCATATTCTTTATTTGACTTTGAAAATTCCGCATAAGCTTCATCCACCATTGGAACCATGTGGATAATAAGCTCTTCCTTCGTTTTAAAATGCGTATAAAAACCACCTTTAGAAGAGTTTGCCTTTTTTATAATGTCTTCAACTGTTACTTTATAGTAGCCATTTTCAACGAACAACTCTCTGGCACAATCAATAATCCTTTTTTTTGTTTGTTTTGCTTGCATTTTTCTTTTATTCATTTAATACCTTCCTAATTCTGGTATTTTACAGACCGCGGTCTGTATAAAATTATACTCTTCTTGTAATTACATGTCAATAAATATCAAAAAAACTATGTTTAATGGAAGTTAAAGTCCCTTTTCCCTATTTTTCACCAAAAAAAATGTTGAAGATTTTTCTTCAACATTTTTTTGGCGGGTGTTTCTATAGCCTAATTTTATCTCTTGTTATGTCTCCCATATTTTTGCAGCCTGTCATTATCATTGTTTCTCGTAATTCAGCACCGATTTTTTCCGTATAGAGCTCAACCCCTTCTATTCCGCCTCCAAAGGCTGCAATAGCATAAGGCCTGCCGATTAAGACTGCATCCGCTCCTAACGCTAAGGCCTTAAATACATCGGCTCCCGACCGAATTCCTCCGTCAACAAGGATTTTAAGCTTATCCCCAACGGCCTCCCTTATTTCAGGAAGCATGGCGCAGGTAGCCGGAGCATCAGCCAATACCCTTCCTCCGTGAGAAGATACCACAATTCCGTAAGCCCCTGCCTCATAAGCCTTAATGGCACCTTTTGCCGTCATTACCCCTTTTACAATGAAGGGAATCCTTGTTGCCTGAGTTAATTCTTTAAGCTCCTCAACGCTTTTGGCAGAGACCGGCTTGCCTGCCAGGGCCAAATTAATAAGTCCGGCTGAATCTATGTCCATTGCAAAGGCCATGGCATTTACTTCTTCAATCTTTTTGATTTTTTCCAGGACCTTGTCGTTCTTCCAGGGCTTAAGGGTAGGCACTGCCCTTCCTTCAACTTCCTTTATTATTGGAAGGCTGTCCAAGAACAAATTATCCGCAGGTCCGTCACCGGTAAATCCTGCGCTCCCTGCTTTTAAGGTCCCCTTAACTATTGCTTCGATATATTCTGCTTCTGTTATGGACCCGTTGTAGTTTAAGCTCATCCCTCCTATGGGAGCTGCGAAGAAAGGATATTTGAAATTCCTGCCGAATAAGGATATGGAAGTATCCTGGCCTTCATTTTTGTAAATGGTGTCCATATTTATTTTGACGGAAGCCAAAAAGTCAATACATGCTTTAAATGCATTCCCGTTTCCCTTTCCGCCGGTTCCGGGAATTTCTCCCTTGCAGACCACACCGTTGCATTCCTTGCAAACCCTGCAATTAGGCGCCATTTTTTCTCTTGCCCTATCCAATAATTCCTTGTAATCCATTAGCATTCTCCTTTTAAGTAATTAGATTGTTGGTCTTCTTATCATCATCTCATGAGATTCTTCACTGCGTTCAGAATGACACCCTGCGGGTTATTCATAGCAATGACAAGTCTTTGTTATCCCGAGCGTAAGCGAAGGATCTATTTTTTGTTTTGCATTTGGTTTAGTCTTTCAAGAACTTTTTCCATCATTGACTGATATTTATGAAGCTTTTCTTTTTCTTCCTCAACAACACTTTCCGGTGCCTTGCTCATGAATTTTTCATTGTTTAATTTGCCATTAACTCTTTTGAGCTCATCTTCAAGCCTTGCCTTTTCTTTTTTCAACCTTTCGATTTCCTTTTCATAATCGATTAAATCAGCCAAAGGCAGGTATATTTCTGCTCCGTAAATAACCGAAGATGCCGTATCTTCACCGATTTCAGTCTTGTCCTTAACAATTGTTACTTCAGTTATATTTGCCAAGGTTGAAAAATATTTGGCTCCTGACTCAATAAACTGTTTAGCTTTTGAGCTTGAAGGAATAAATATGGCCCTTGCTTTTCTTGAAGGCAGAACATTCATCTCCGCCCTTATATTACGGATGCTTCTAACCGCTTCCATTATAAATTCAAGGTTTTCTTCCGCTTCTTCAAAGATTTCTTCTTCCGAGCATTCAGGCCAATCCGCCCTTACCAGCCTGGTTGAAGTATCCGGCAGGTATGACCAGATTTCTTCCGTTATGAAAGGCATGTAGGGATGCAAGAGCTTGAGGACGTCTTTTAATACCTTTATCAGAACAAATTTGGCTGTTTCCTTATCATCCCCCTCAGGACCGTATAGTCTGGGTTTAACAATTTCTATATACCAATCGCAATATTCACTCCAGATAAAATCATAAATCCTCTGGGCCGCCAAACCAAGTTCAAATTTTTCAAGATTATCCGTAACTTCCTTAGCAGCCTTTACAGACCTTGAAATTATCCATTTATCTTCCGGCTTGTAGTTTTTCTCAGCTGTTTCTTTATCCGTCAACTTACCGCCTATATTCATGAGGACAAATCTTGAAGCATTCCACAGCTTGTTTGCAAAATTACGGCTTGATTCCAGCCTGTCGTAATTAAAGCGGGTATCGTTGCCGGGAGAAATACCCGTCATTAACATGAAACGGAGGGCATCTGCCCCGTAGTTATCGATTACCTCTAAGGGATCTATGCCGTTGCCCAGGGATTTGCTCATTTTTCTTCCTTCGGCATCTCTCACCAAGCCATGAATGAAGGTATATTTAAAGGGTGACTGGCCGGTAACCTCCAAAGCCGAAAATACCATCCTGATAACCCAGAAGAAGATGATGTCGTATCCGGTTACCAAAACATCCGTAGGATAAAAGTATTTTAAGTCTTCCGTTTCATGAGGCCAGCCTAAGGTTGAAAAAGGCCAGAGTCCCGATGAAAACCACGTGTCCAAAACATCCTCGTCCTGAATTATATTGGTGCTTCCGCACTTCCTGCATTTTTCCGGAGCCTCTTTTTGAACCATCATTTCATTGCAGTCCTGACAGTAGTAGGCAGGAATCCTGTGTCCCCACCACAATTGCCTTGAAATACACCAGTCTCTTATGTTTTCAAGCCAATGGTTGTAAATCTTGGTGAACCGGTCCGGTACCAGCTGCATTTCTTTATCTTCAACAACCTTCAAGGCAGGGCCTGCTAAGGGCTTCATTTTTACAAACCACTGGTCGGAGATTCGAGGCTCTATTATGTTGTGGCACCTGTAGCAGGTTCCTACATTGTGGTCGGTATCCTCTGTTTTGCTTAAATACCCCTTTTCTTCCAGTTCCTTCACAAAGGCTTCCCTGCACTCAAACCGGTTCATGCCTTGGTATTTGCCCGCAACCTCGTTCATGGTTCCGTCTTCGTTCATGCAGCTTATCTGGTCCAAGTTGTGGCGGAGGCCGATTTCAAAGTCGTTGGGGTCATGGGCCGGGGTTATTTTCAAGGCTCCCGTACCCTTTTCCATATCAGGGTATTCATCCGCAATAATGGGGATTTCTCTTCCAACTAAGGGAACGGTTACTTTTCTTCCTATTAAGTGTTTGTATCTTTCATCATCAGGGTGAACAGCTATGGCAACATCTCCGAAAATTGTTTCCGGCCTGGTGGTTGCAATAATGAAATATTCATCATTATTGTCAACATAGGGATATTTTACATAATAATACTTGCCTGCTGTATCCTCATGTTCAACTTCAATGTCCGAAAGGGTGGTTAAGCAGTCGGGACACCAGTTTATGATTCTTTTTCCCTTATAAATCAGTCCCTTTTCGTAGAGCCTTATGAAAAATTCGGTAACGGCTTCATTGCAGCCTTCATCCATGGTAAATCTTTCTCTCGACCAGTCACAGGAGTTGCCTAATTTTTTAACCTGCTCAACTATCCTGCCTCCGAATTCTTCCTTCCACCTCCAGGCTCTTTTTAGGAATTCATCCCTTCCTATGTCTTCCTTTGTCTTTCCTTCTTCCTTTTTGAGCCTTTCAACCACCTTTACTTCGGTCGCAATGCTTGCATGGTCAGAGCCCGGAAGCCATAAAGCTTCGTATCCTATCATCCTTTTCCACCTGATGAGAACATCCTGCAAGGTCTGGTCCAAGGCATGGCCCATGTGAAGCTGCCCCGTGATGTTTGGGGGTGGCATCACAATTGTAAATGGTTTTTTTTCTTTGTTGATTTCTGCCCTGAAGCAATTTTCATCCAGCCAGATTTTATAAATTTTATCTTCAAATTCTTTCGGATTGTACTTGCTTGGTATGCTTGTTGACATAATATCATTCCTTTCTTATAAATTTCGCTGACTTCAGCACCAATTCACTAATAAAAAACGGGTTTTCCACATCATAAGGACGAGAAAACCCGCGGTACCACCTAATTTCCATAACGGCTCTTAAACTTATAACGGTAAGTCCGTTTAATCCTACTCTTAGTTCGGATTAAATGCTCAAAAGCTACCTTCGGCACACATTGACCTATGAAACCTTTCATCCGGTGGATTTCACTCTCTGGAAGGTTTATGCGCTTACTCCTCTTTTTCATCGCAACTGTTCAATTTACATATCATATTATTAAAAATACATGTTCTTGTCAATAACTTTTTATTATTTTTAATGGTATTTTTAAGCTTGTTCGATTATAATATTATCAGTGAGTTATGACGGAGGGATATATGAGTACCATTAAATTATTTTCGGACAGTACCTGCGATTTGCCCAAAGAGGATATAGAAGGGATGGATGTGGGAATAGTACCCCTTATAGTCACCTTTGACGGAGATGTATATTATGACGGTGTCGACATCACACCTTCAGACCTGTTCAATATTGTAGATAAAAGAAATATGCTGCCTAAAACATCTGCCCCTTCACCTGTTGATTTTTATAAAGCTTTCAAGCCGTATACGGATGAAGGCAAAACTATCATATATATCGGTCTTTCATCAAGAATTTCAACAACCATACAAAATGCCCGGCTTGCCGCAGACCACCTGGGAAGGGATAAGGTATATGTGGTAGACTCATTGAACCTGTGCGGGGCAATCGGGGGTTTGGTGAGAAATGCTTATAATTTCATAAATGAAGGTATGTCAGCCGAGGAAACGGTAAAAAGAATAAATGAAATAATTCCCAATTATAAATTGTTTTTTACCATGGACCAACTGGATTATTTGCGGATGGGAGGCCGCTGCAGCAGCGTTGAATCAATAGTCGGTTCCATATTGGACATAAAACCCATCATAAGCATGTCCCCTTCCGGAATGCAACTATGGAAAAAGTTCAGAGGCAAGGGGAAGGCGATTAAAATGATGATAGAGGAAGCAGCCAGGGATAAGGACCGGATCCTCTTTAAGGAAATCCATCTTGCCCATTCCGCCGGAAGCGAAGAAGAAGCTCGGAAAATTAAAGAAATGCTGATTGAAGAAACCGGCATTACTAAATATCACGAATATACCATCGGCTGTGTCATATCAAGCCACTGCGGACCCGGTACGGTGGGTTTTGGTTATTTTCTTGATTGACAACACCCGATAAATATAATATACTTAACTCAACTGAAGACTTTCGATATTGGTGCGCAGTAATGCGATAATAGGGAATCAGGTTGGAATCCTGAACAGTCCTGCTGCCGTATTGAGTGAGCGGTTTTTATGCTTTAAGCAACCACTGGAATATCCGGGAAGGTAAAAGCTTGCGATGAACTCTGAGTCGGAAAACCTGCCAATATTATTTGCGTAGATACCGCAAATGCTATGCATTACAGAGGATAATAGCGATAGCGCACAAAATCAATTTATCCAAAACATTTGTGGAATTTACGTTTCGGAAACGAGACGTTTTTTTATGTTCTAAACCCGATTTTGGGACCGGATGTTGGGAGACAGCGCTATTCCTCTAAGAATTCTATTATCAAACCGGAGGAAGAAATGAAAAAGAAAAGTATTTTAATTTTAGCATTTATCTGCATTATGGCCTTTCTTGCCGCTTGCGTACCCCAAGATGCAGAAAAAGCAGGGGCGGAAGACCAAAATTCAGGCCTGCCTGAAAAAGACAGGGCAGGCATTGAAATATCAATACCTGACGAAATCAACAGAATAATTTCCATATCGCCTGCAAATACTGAAGTTTTAATAGAATTGGGGTTTGGAGATAAAATTATTGCAGTTGATGAATATTCAAAAGATATTGAAGGCCTGCCCAAGGGCTTACCCTTATTCGATATGATGGCACCGGATGCGGAAAAGATGGTTGCCTTAGAACCGGATATTATTTACACTACGGGAATGGCAATGGCAGAAGGGAATGACCCCTATAAGCCTATTAAAGATATGGGTATTTGTGTGGCATATATACCTGCCTCCTTGAGCATAGAGGATATTTATGAAGACATACTCTTCATTGCCTCTTCTCTTCATGCAGAAGAAAAAGGCCTTGACTTGGTAAACCGGATGAAAACTACAATTGAAGACTTTAAAAAAACAGGGGCTGCCATCGAGAATAAGAAGACCGTTTATTTTGAACTTGCCGCAGCACCTAACCTGTACAGTTTCGGCAAAGGGGTCTTCTTAAATGAAATGATTGAAATAATAGGTGCCGAAAATGTTTTAGGAAACTATGAATGGTGGATTTCGGTTTCGGAAGAAACCGTACTTGCATCCGATCCTGATGTTATCATTACCAATGTTGATTATATCGAGAATCCCGTGGAAGAAATCAAATCCCGCCCCGGCTGGGAAAACATGAAAGCCGTTAAAAACAATGATGTTTATTATGTAGACAATTATGCAACCTCCCACTGCAACCACAACATCATCACCGGCCTGGAGCAAATGGCTGAGGCTATATACCCGGATATATACCGATGAAAGTAAAATATAAAATAATATTATCAATAGTATTCAGCTTTATAGCAATTATGACAGGAGTGGGATTAGGAAGCATAAAGGTTCCCCCTTCACATATAATCAATATAATAGGCAACAAAGTATTTTCTCTGCCCCTTCAGGCCGATATACAAGGGACTGCTGCCCTGTCAATAATTTGGAATTTAAGGCTTCCGAGAACCCTTTTGGCTTTTTTGGTGGGCGGAGCTGTGGCCGTAAGCGGGTCCGTAATGCAATCGGTATTGAAAAATCCTTTGGCATCGTCCTATACCTTGGGAGTATCTTCAGGTGCTTCCTTGGGAGCAGCTTTAATAATAGTCACAGGGTTCACCATACCATTTTTGGGAGTCTTCACCCTGCCTGTTACCGGCTTGGTATTTGGCTTGGCTACGGTTTTCTCGGCAGTTAAATTTGCTGCAATGATGGATAAAAGTCTGGAAACAAATACAATTATTTTGGTAGGCATGGTTTTTTCCTTGTTTGTCAATGCTATGCTGACCCTGGTAACGGCAATGGCAAGGGACCATCTGGCCCAGCTTACTTATTGGCAGATGGGGTCTTTTTCACTTAAGGACTGGTCTAATGTGATAATTCTGTTTCCCCTAGTATTAATAGGGGTAATATTGATACAAAACTTTTCAAAAGAAATGGATATAATGACTTTTGGAGAAGACCAGGCTTTCACCATGGGAGTGGATGTCCATAAAGTCAAGTGGAGCCTCCTGAGCCTTTCGGCAGCCCTGACAGGCAGCGCTGTTGCATTTGTGGGAGTAATAGGATTCATTGATTTAATCGCCCCCCATGTAGTAAGAAAAATATTCGGCTCCAGCCACAAAATTGTCATCCCCATGTCGATGTTATTCGGGGGCTCATTCATGGTTATATGCGACCTGGTTGCCAGAACCATCATCTCGCCTTCCGAACTGCCGGTAGGAGCAATTACGGCTTTAATAGGGGCACCGTTTTTTGCCTATGTATACTTTTCAAGAAGAAAGGGGTTATAAATGCTTAGCTTACAAAATGTAAACGCAGGTTATAAGGGAACAGATGTAATATTTAATATATCATTAAAGGTAAAAGAAGGTGAAAATCTTTGCATCATAGGCCCCAACGGCTGCGGAAAGACAACCCTCCTTAAGGCGATTTCAGGACTCATCCCCCATAAGGGAAGTATAAAGATAGACGGAATTGATATAAATGAGATGAAAAGGGCGGATATGGCGAGGAAAATTGGTGTTTTGAGCCAAATTTCAACCATATACTTCTCTTATAGCATATATGAAACAGTACTTTTGGGAAGATACCTTCATATGAAGGGGAGGACATTCAAGGAGCCTTCTTCAAAAGACAAGGAATATACGGATAAGTGCTTGAAAGCTGTTGGCCTTTACAGTATCAAGGACAAGCAGATAAACGAATTATCGGGCGGCCAGCTGCAGAGGGTTTATCTGGCAAGAACCTTGGCCCAGGAACCGGATATAATACTCCTGGATGAACCCACAAACCATTTGGATTTAAAGCATCAGGCGGACCTGATTGATTTTTTGAGGGATTGGTCAAAATACGAGGGTCATTCGGTTATTGGAGTAATGCATGATTTAAACTTAGCTATAAAATTGTCTGATAAAGTATTGGTTTTAGACAAGGGCAGAATGGCTGCTTACGGGAATGCACATGAAGTAATTTCCTCCAACCTCTTAAATAAAGTCTACGATATGAATATAACCGAATTCATGGTAGATTCCTTAAAACTGTGGGAGAGCCTTGATATGCCCTATCATCCTGAGCCTAAGCGAAGGATCTCATGATAGTCTCTGAATAACCGGAACCCCGGTTATTTTTTTATTAGGGTAATTAATAGGGATAAATCCGGGTATAATAAATTAACAAAATTATGCAAAAGGAGATAGTCATGAAAAAGTTATTATTTATATCGATAGCTTTAGCCATGATATTTACGGCATGTGATAACCCGGCCCCCCAGCCTGAGGAACCCGTAAATGAAGAAGCATCAGTAAAAGATTATTATCCGATTACGGAAAACACAAAATATTCATATGAAGGGGAAGGAAATGAATTTGCCACATTTACGGTATTGGTCGATTACATCTCCGATGACCGTATTCAAATCAGAACTAACAACGGGGGAACGGAATCAGTAACGGTCTTGGAAGTAAGGGACGACCGGCTCAGTGTCCTGTATTCGAGAGGTGAAACATATTTTAGACAAAATTTCTTGAAAGACCAACATGAAGGCGGAAAAATACTTCTGAAAGCTCCTCTCAAGGAAGGAAACTCATGGGACTATGATGAAAACACTAAGGCAGTCATTACAGGCCTGTCCAAAGAAGTGGTCACCCCCCTCGGGAATTATGAGGCTGTTGAAGTTACCTTGGAAAGCGATAAGGGTAAGACGGTAAACTATTATGCAAAGGATGTGGGATTGGTTAAAACTGTCTCTTCCGGAGAAGGTTATGAGGTATCATCAACTTTATCATCAGTGGAAAAAAATGTTCCTCTTATTCAAACCATAACTTTGTTTTATCCCAATGCAGAGGCCTCCATTGATGCGGTAGATGTACAAATTGAATTCAATACCAATGATGAACCTCTTGATGTAATAGAAAAAGTGGTCAAGGACCTGTCTCTTCATGAGCTTTTAAGTCCGAATACCAAAATCAATGAACTCTATTTTAATGAAGAAGAAAATAGTGTACATATAGATTTGTCGGAAGATTTTATAAGAGAAATGAATGCGGGAGCAAGTTTTGAAGCAGCAATGCTTCAAAGTTTAGCCAACACCTTGGGCAACTACTACGGGGTTGGAGAAGTATATTTGACAATCGACGGTGGTCCTTATGAGTCGGGCCACATACTTATCCGGGAAGGGGAACCCTTAACCGTAAAATAATTTTGGGGACGGTTCTAATTTTGGGGACGGTTCTTTTCGTTCTCCAAAATCTTTTCAG
>JAAYOE010000109.1 GCA_012520455.1 Tissierellia bacterium | reverse complement strand
TGGGACACTGGGGACGGTCCTAAATGTCCCAAAGAGACAAGATGCATATCATTGAAGTGACAAAAATAACCCTCCTCATTGTTCCGCCAAAGTGACTTGAAACATCCCATCGTAGTGACAAAAAGAACCGTCCCCGGAAGTGACAAAGTAAGTGACAGACAAATAATTGAATTATAGACAAACAGCAAATATTTAAGAGGTATAAATAGTCGCGCAATAAAATTTCGTGCGTTAAATCGCATTTTAGAGCCTCGTTTTTAGGGCGTATTTTTTGGAATCCAGTCCTTGACGGTGTTTGGCGGTTTTTTAATTAATTTGATGCAGGAGGACCTATGTAAGGCCCATTTATGTCATCACGAGCACACACGAAAACCTCATGAGATTCTTCACTGCATTCAGAATGACACCCTGCGGGTTATAAATAGCAATGACAGTGGGACATTTTAGGACCGTCCCTAATGTCCCACAGAAATTTCAAAAAGAAGGGGGCTTCCGAAAATATGCTTATTTTGGGGATATTATGTCGCTAAATATGCATTTAGCGACATAATATAAATTTATAAAAACGGTTACTTTTTAATATTTTGTAATTAATTACTCCCCTTCCCCCTTTAAGACATACAAAAAATCCTCCCTACTAAGGAGGGTTCAAGATGAAATAAATTGTTTTAAATAATATCTATCTATTGAAATTAAAAAGGAGTAAACATTTTTGTTTACTCCATATTTTTCGAAACTCACTTTGCATATTCTGTAGCTCTCATTTCCCTGATTACATTAACTTTAATCTGTCCCGGATATTCCATTTCTTCTTCAATCTTCTTGACTATATCCTTGGCTATTAAAACTATGCTGTCATCGGTTGTAACTTCCGGTTTAACCATTATTCTTACTTCTCTGCCGGCCTGTATTGCAAAAGACTTTTCTACCCCTTCGAATGAATTTGAAATTTCTTCTAATTTTTCAAGCCTCTTGATATAGGTCTCCAAGGTTTCCCTTCTTGCTCCGGGTCTTGCTGCCGATATGGCATCTGCTGCCTGAACTAAGACAGCTTCTATGGTCTGGGGCTCCGTGTCCCCGTGATGAGCTGCTATGGCGTGAATTACAGCCCTGCTCTCCTTATATTTCTTGGCTAAGTCTTCGCCTATTGTAACGTGAGGTCCTTCAACTTCATGGTCTACTGCCTTTCCTATATCATGCAGCAAACCTGCTCGTTTTGCCACCTTTACGTCAGCCCCCAATTCAGCAGCCATTATGCCTGCCAAATATGATACTTCGATGGAGTGTTTAAGAACGTTTTGGCCGTAGCTTGTTCTGAACTTAAGTCTTCCCAGCAGTTTGATCATTTCAGGGTGAAGACCGTGCACTCCGGTATCAAGGGTTGCCTGCTCCCCTTCTTCCTTAATTATTTGATCTACTTCCCTCTTAGCCTTATCGACCATCTCTTCTATTCTTGCGGGATGAATTCTTCCGTCTGCAATCAATTTTTCCAGAGCTAATCTGGCTACTTCTCTTCTGATGGGGTCGAATCCGGAAATTACCACTGCTTCCGGTGTATCATCTATAATAATATCTATGCCTGTCATTTGTTCCAAGGCTCTGATATTTCTGCCTTCCCTTCCGATGATTCTGCCCTTCATTTCATCATTGGGCAGGTCGACTACAGATACGGTGGTTTCTGCTACGTGGTCCGCAGAACATTTCTGAATTGCATATGTAATTATTTCACGTGCTTTTCTTTCTGCAGTTTCCTTTGCTTCTTTCTCAATTTCCTTGACTGCCACTGCCGCTTCTTGTTCTGCTTCTCTTTTTATGTTTGCAATCAGAATGTTTTTTGCTTCTTCCGTTGAAAGGCCGGATATTTTCTCTAATTCCTCGATTTGTTTCTGATGAATTGCTTCTAATTGTTCTTGCTTGTTTTCAACGTCTTTCAGCTTCTTTTGAAGCATTTCATCCTTCTTTTCCACTGCAAGGCTCTTAGAGTCCAGCATTTCTTCCTTTTTAATCAGTCTCTTTTCGGCTCTTTGAATCTCGTTTCTTCTTTCTTTGTTTTCTCTTTCAAATTCATTTCTCATCCTGTGGACTTCGTCTCTTGCTTCAACAAGTATTTCTTTCTTTCTTGTTTCGGCTTTTTGTTTTGCTTCTTCTATAATTCTTTTAGCTTCTAATTCAGCACTACCTATTTTGCTTTCAGATATATTTTTACGAATAAAATATCCTATAATTATACCTATTATTGCACAGATAATACCGACTATTATTTCTTCAAACAATTCAGCACCTCCATATTAAATTTTCAAGCTGCGAAATATATACATTTTTTCTTGTTTCGAATAAAAAAAATGTGTATCTTCTAAAACCTAAGTTACATTTTTATTGAATTAATAAGTTTTCTTAAAACTTATTTCAATCTATTTTATAATTATTTGTAACTAATGTCAAGATATAATGTCTCCTATGAATTAAAAAAGGCACCTGAGGTGCCTCTTATATGTCAAACAGCATAATCCGCTTCTTAGGGAATGTCTTTATCGTCTGATGCCATTTTAATATCTCCTATTTCAAACTTTTCCAATACCTTCTTCTCTATTTCATCCATGAGGTCAGGATTTGACAAGAGATACTCCTTTGCGTTCTCCCTGCCTTGTCCTATCCGGCTGTTTCCGTAGGAATACCATGCCCCGGCCTTGCTTACAACTCCTGCTTCCACCGCCATATCAAGGATGCAGCCTTCTTTAGATATGCCCTTGCCGTATATAATGTCAAATTCGGCTTGTTTGAAAGGCGGAGCTACCTTATTTTTAACAACCTTAACCCTGGTCCTGCTCCCGTAAACATCATCGCCCTTCTTAATGGTTTCAATCCTTCTGACATCCAATCTCATAGAGGCGTAGAATTTTAATGCACGCCCTCCTGTTGTTGTTTCAGGGTTGCCGAACATAACCCCTATTTTTTCCCTGAGCTGGTTTATAAATATGGCTACAGTGTTTGATTTGCTTATAGCACCTGCTAATTTTCTCAAAGCCTGAGACATTAATCTCGCCTGGAGTCCCATGTGGGAATCTCCCATTTCCCCGTCTATTTCGGCTTTTGGCACCAAGGCGGCAACAGAGTCTACTACTATTATGTCGATAGCCCCGCTTCTGACTAAGGCCTCGGCAATTTCAAGAGCCTGCTCCCCCGTATCGGGCTGGGAAATGATAAGGTCTTCAACCTTCACCCCTAAATTCTTGGCATAGGCAGGGTCAAGGGCATGCTCCGCGTCAATGAAGGCAGCTATTCCTCCCTTTTTCTGGGCTTCTGCTACTATATGTAATGCAACTGTCGTTTTGCCTGAGGATTCAGGCCCGAATATTTCAATGATTCTTCCTTTTGGTACCCCGCCTATTCCGGTTGCAATATCAAGAGGCAGGGCTCCGGTTGGTATGGCTTCTATATTAAGCTTTGCATTCTCTCCCAATTTCATTATAGAACCTTTACCGAATTGTTTTTCTATTTGAGCAATGGCAAGCTCAAGCGCCTTATCTTTCTCCATATCCTACTCCTTACAGAACATTTGTTCTCTTTGATTATACATGAAATAATATGGCTTGTCAATCAATTAATTTTTTATCACCTTAATATTATCATAGATATAAACGGCTCCCGAAGTTATGGTCAGCAAGAGGGTTACAGCCGTCAAAGGGCTTATCAAAGGACCCGTAAAGCCGAAATAACCCGTATAATTCATCAATACAGCTATGATCAATATCATTTGAAAAACCGTTTTAATTTTGCCCCAGGCATTAGCAGCAATGGTGACACCCTTTGATGCAGCTAATGTTCTGAATCCTGATACCAAAAATTCTCTCGAAATTATGACCACAACAACCCAAGCGCTTAAATAACCGATTTCCACAAATGCAATAAATGCCGCTAATGTTAAAAGTTTATCTGCAAGAGGGTCCATAAATTTCCCGAAATCAGTGACCAATCCGTCTCTTCTTGCTATATGTCCGTCAATTGCATCGGTAAGGGCAGCGCCTGCAAAAATCAAGAGGGGCAGGAATTTAAAGATTCCCCCGCTTATGTATAGAAAGAACAAAAAGAAAGGTATTAATAGAACTCTGATAACCGTAAGTTGGTTTGGCAGGTTCAGACTCTTGAACCAATTAATAATCTTCATCTTCCACATCTCCCATCAAATCATATTCTAATGCGTCCTTAATCCTGACCTTGTAAAAATTGCCCAAGCTTAATTCTTTATCTGATGTTACATAAACACAGCCGTCAATTTCAATCGAATCCATGTAGGTTCTGCCCCCATAGACATTGTCCCCAACCTTCTCTTCAATTAAAACATCGTAGGTCTTGCCGATTTTCAACAAATTCTTTTGATAAGATATTTCCTGCTGGACTTCCATCAACTCATTATACCTTTGTTCCTTGACCTCTTCTTCTATTTGTTCCGGCAGCCTATAGGCGGGTGTATCCTCTTCTCTTGAATATTTGAATATTCCCACCCTGTCAAGTTTATATTCCCTCAAAAAATTCTTCAGTTCTTCATGGTCATCCCGTGTTTCACCGGGAAAACCCGTTATCAAGGATGTCCGTATAACCGCATCCATTACTTCCCTTCGAATTTTTTGTATAAGAGATGTGATTTGGGCCCTGCCGGTCTTCCTGTTCATTCTTTTTAAAATATTGTCGCTGATATGCTGGAAGGGAATATCAAAGTATTTAAGCAGTTTTTTATTGTCCTTGAATTCATTTATGAGGTCATCATAAATATCTTCAGGATATAAATAATGGACCCTGACCCACCGAATGCCGTCAATTTCAGAAATCCTTCCAATAAGTTCATGAAGCTTTCTTTCGCCGTAAATATCAATTCCGTACTTGCTTGTATCCTGGGCGATAAGAATTATTTCTTTTACTCCCTTCTCCGCAAGGGACATGGCTTCCTCCACCACATTTTCGATTCTCCGGCTTTTAAACGGCCCCCTGAGCTTCGGAATCACGCAAAAGGTACAATTATTGCTGCAGCCTTCCGCAATTTTTAAATAGGAAACCCAGGCTTCGGTCAAGGTGTTTCTTGGAAGGTCCTTATGGATATCCAGGTCTCCTTGGGTACAAATGATTAATTTCCCGTTATTTTCGTATTCTTCTATGTATTGGCCGATGTTTTCGAAGCCTGCTGTACCGATTATGATATCGATTTCGGGTATTTCTTTTGACAGGTCTTGGCCGAATCTCTGGGACAGGCACCCTGTAACGATTATTTTTGCATTATTGTTTATCTCGTTTTTTATGTCTGCAGCACAGAGTATTGCATTTACAGATTCTTGCTGGGCATCCCTTATGAAGGAGCAGGTATTTATTATGATGTAATCTGCCTTGTCGGCATACTCCGTAACCTTGAAGCCCTTTTTTTCTAATATCCCCAGCATATTTTCCGAATCTACAAGATTTTTTGAGCATCCCAAGGAATGCATGTATATTTTTTTCATTTAGTCATTGATTCCTCTCATTTGGTCTAATTCTTCTTTTGTAATCAGGACTTTTCTTGGTTTGCTGCCTTCATGTCCTCCCACGATACCCCTCTTCTCCAGCTGGTCGATAATTCGTGCCGCCCTTGCATAGCCTACCCGGAATTTCCTTTGTATGTAGGATACCGAAGCCTGGCCGTCATTTACCACCATTTCTATGGCCTGGTCCAAGTATTCGTCAACTTCCTCATCTGCTGTCTGGTTTTCTATTTCCTTGATGATTTCGCTTTCTTTCGATGTTTTTGTGTCAATTTCCTGGTCTTTTATAAAGTCAACCACCCTTTTTATTTCATCGTCCGTGATGAAGGTTCCTTGTATCCTTACGGGCTTTGGAAGGCCTATGGGGTAATAGAGCATATCCCCCTTGCCTAAAAGTTTTTCCGCCCCTCCCGTATCCAAGATGGTTCTTGAATCTATATGGGATGATACGGCAAAGGCAATACGGGAAGGAATATTTGCTTTAATTACACCCGTAATTACATCAACGGAGGGTCTTTGTGTGGCTATTACAAGGTGCATGCCGCAGGCCCTTGCCAGCTGGGCAATCCGTGTTATGTATTCTTCCACCTCAGCTGAAGCTACTGCCATCAAATCTGCCAATTCATCTATTATTATGACGATTTTAGGCATCTTATCCTTGTTTTCCTTGGCCATTCTTTCATTGTAGGAGTCTATTTCCCTGACACCGTTTTGGGCAAAAATTTTATAACGGTTTGTCATTTCCATAACTGCCCAGTTCAGGGCATTTGCTGCTTTTCGGGGGTCTGTTACCACCGGTATCAACAAGTGGGGAATGCCGTTGTAGATGCTTAGCTCAACAACTTTGGGGTCAACTAAAATCAGCTTCACCTCATCCGGTTTCGCTTTAAACAAAATGCTCATTATGAGTGAATTTATACAAACAGATTTGCCTGAACCCGTAGCCCCGGCTATCAATAGGTGGGGCATTTTGTCAATTTCTGCGACTATGTTTTTTCCTCCTATGTCCTTGCCCAAAGCAAAGGGAAGGTTTGTGGGAGCGGTTTTATACTCCCGGGATTCAATTATGCTCCTCAAATGCACCTTGGTTTTTGCCCTGTTGGGTACTTCTATTCCGATTGCAGCCTTGCCCGGTATGGGTGCTTCCATCCGTATTTCCGAACTAGCAAGGGCTAAGGCCAAGTCATTGGACAAGGCTGTTATCCGGCTTACCTTTATTCCGGGGGCAGGTTGTATTTCATACCTGGTAATAGTGGGTCCCTTGCTTATTTGAAGGATCTTGCAGGGTATATTGAAGCTGTTCAGTGTTTCGATGAGCTTTTCGCCGTCTTTTTTTAAATCTTCCCTGTCCCCTCCCCTTGCATGCTGGGGCAGGGGGTCCAAAAGCTTGATTGGAGGCAGGATGTAGTTGTCAGCTTTTGCATCTGAAATTTTTATTATGTCATCGGTAATTTCATTTTTCTCGAATCTTTCTTTTTGCTCGAATTTTTCTTTTGCTTCTTTAAGTGGTTCAGGTTTCGAAGTTTCCGGCTTATTTTCCGTTTTTTCTATATCTTCGATCTTCAATTGAGTGATTTCAGCCTTTTTATTATCCAAAGCAGGGCTCATATAATCATATATTTGTATCTTTTCTTCTTCCTGTCTTTGAATTGGTTTTTCTTTTTTGGCTTTACTTTCATCCTCTTCCGTAAATATGAATTTTGATATGGCATTCAGAAATTTTTTTATGTATTTCATGACTAATCTTATGATACCGATAATGCTTTGATTCGTGAGAAGGACGAGGGATGAAAATGTCAGGGCTCCCAAAGCTACATAGGTGCCGATCTTTCCGATGAGTTTAACAAATATGAAGGTAATTGCATTTCCGATAACCCCTCCTCCCTTGCCGAGTATTCCAAGGTCCGAAGATTTAGCAACCAAGACCTTAAAATCCTGGCTTGCAGCCATATGGGAGTATACTTCCGGGTCAGATACCGCCCTGTATATGATGAAGCACATAAAAAAACCTATAATCGCAGCTATTTGATTGGTGTCGTTCAATATGATTATGTTGAAAAGCCTTAGAATCCCAAGAGCTAAAATGAAATAGGGCAATACTTTGGAACCGGCTCCGAATGCCGAATGTGTAAACATATTTATAGTCTTGCCTATTATTCCTGTCTGGGCCTCCTTATTGGTCACAACAATCAAGAATACCGCAAAGGATACAAGAAAAATACCGGTCAATTCCTTAATCAAAATACTTCTCCCGGCTGTCTTGGTGCTTGTACTCTTTTTGCCCGTCCTTATTTTTTTGCTTGTTGTGCTTGAGTTTTTGTTTGTTTTCTTTGCGGATGTTTTGGCCATTAAAAAAACTTCCCCCTGAACTTTTTTTAAGCTGCTTGCTTCATTGATTGCATTTATTATAACACAGGGCAAGCAGCTTTCGCAACGGCAATTTATTTCCCTATTTTGTCGATTAAGTCCCTTAATTTTTCCATGGCTTTACTGAATCCGCCAATTTCATCGATAAGACCGATGTTTACCACTTCTTCCGCATTTAATACGGTCCCGACATCATTTGCTATTTCATCTGTTTCATACATGTATTCCAACAGGGCCTCTTTATTGACATTTGAGTTCATAACGATAAAATCGGTAATCCTCTCCTGCATTTTTTGAAAGTATCTGAAGGTCTGGGGTACTCCTATGACTAATCCGTTGGTTCGTATGGGGTGGATGGTCATTGTTCCCGTGGGTGCTATGAAAGAATAATCTGCCGAAACCGCCAAGGCTGTTCCTATGCTGTGTCCCCCGCCCAATACGATAGAAACCGTGGGTTTTGTAATGCTGGCTACCAATTCAGAAATGGCAAGACCGGCTTCAACATCCCCTCCCATGGTATTTATCAATAAGAGGACTCCCTTTATCTGGGGATCCATTTCAGCTCCTATAACCAAGGGGATTATGTGCTCATACTTGGTTGTTTTGCTTTGGGGAGGCAGGGCAGTATGGCCTTCAATTTCACCGATTATGTTTATAAAACAAATATCCTTTACAGGCTCTACCTGGGTGACGCTTCCAACTTGCTTGACATTTTCTATGGGCTGGCCCGAGTCTTCATTGTCACTTGGTGTTCCGCTGAATACAAAAGGATTCATGGTTTCGTTTTTATCCTGCGTTTGTATGCTGTTTCCTCCTGCCTTCATTTCCTTGAAGGCCTCTTGTCTTATATCAGGGGGTATGTTTAGCTTATTGTTTTCCATTTTTCCTCCATAAAAAAATAATCAGGTATTCCTGATTATTCTTTGAAGTTTTAATAATTTTATACATGTTTAAAACCACGTATTGGCTGCATCCCTCCGGCCCCCCATACCACTGATGCGAAAGAAATTTAACATTTAATCATTTTCAATAATTATCATGTCGCTTCCGATTTTTTTGATATTTTTCCACAGGATTTCTTTTCTTTTGGGTTCTTTGAAAAAAGCGAAGGGTGAGTTGCCTCCGGATATAAAACTGATTATTTCCCCTGTTTTTTCATCAATAACCAGGTCACAATCACCGAAAATCCCCAAATTTTCTCCCGTGTCCACATTGATTATCTCTTTGCTGTATAATTCGCTAAGCTTCATATATTATCCCCCCCATAATCAGCAATTATTATTAATTTACATATCGTGTCAATGAATACCCGTGTGTCCGAAGCCTCCCGGGCCTCTTTCTGTTTCATTAAGCTCTTCTGCCAATTCAAATTTAACCTGCTCATGCTTCATAATTACCATCTGGGCAATCCTGTCCCCCTTGTTTATTATGAAATCATCAGCCCCTAAATTTATAAGGATTACCTTTATTTCCCCCCTGTAATCCGAATCAACGGTTCCTATGCCGTTTACAAGACTTATGCCGTGCTTGATTGCCAAACCGCTTCTTGCCCTTATTTGTGCCTCGTAGCCTTCAGGTAATTCAATAAATAAACCCGTTGGAACCAGTGCTCTTTCCATTGGTTTTAAAATTAGCGGTTCATCAACATTCGCCTGGAGGTCTACTCCTGCTGACCCCTTAGTTTCGTACTCCGGTATCTTAAAGGGATTTTTCTTCACTAACTTAACTTTCATATTTTTCTCCTAATACTTTATTGATTTTATCCTCAAGTTCAGGATATTTGCTTAAATTGCCGGTAAATGTAACGCTTAAATCCTCAGTTTTAAACAAGTCCTTTGCAACATTCAATACATCCTTCATTTCAACCTTGTTGATAGCTTCAATAATCTCATCGGGATATAAAATTTCATTGTATAAGAGTTCTCTTCTTCCTATGGCCGACATCCTGCTTGATGTGCTCTCAAGGCTTAAGATATAATTCCCTTTAATCTGCTGTTTAGCTCGCAAGAATTCTTCTTCCGTTATATTGCCCTTCTTAATGTTTGACATTTCTTTCAGTATGGTTCTTAAAGTATCTTCAGCCTGTTCATAGCCCATACCTGCGTAAATGCTGAAAATACCTGTATCTGAGTAGTTGGTTACGGATGAATAGATAGAATAAACCAGACCCTTCTTCTCTCTTACCTCCTGGAAAATTCTTGAGCTCATCGTTCCCCCGAATAAATTATTTAAAACCAACAAAGAATGGTAGTTATTATCGTGCCGTCCAAAGGTTTTGTTTCCTATGCACATGTGGACCTGCTCCAAATCTTTGTTAATACCGACTACCTTCCTTTGATAATTGGATTCGATATGTACATTTTCAGCTGCCTTATTGACCCAATCCTTGAATTTTTCCTCTATCCGGCTGATGAATTCTTCCTCGTCAAAATTCCCGGCAATTGAAATCACCGTATTGGATGGAGAATAATTTTCATTCATGAATCTTTTGACCTTTTCTTTGGTAAAAGTTCTCAGGTTTTTTTCCGTGCCAAGAATATTGTAAGCCATGGGGCTGTCATTGAATATTATTTCAGACAGCTTGTCATGTACAAGATCCTCTGGTGAATCTTCATACATTTTAATTTCTTCAATAACAACGGATATTTCTTTATCTATTTCCTCCTGTGAGAATAGAGGGTTAAAGAACATATCCGAAAGTATATCTACTGCTTCTTTAATGTTTTCATCCAGCACCTTGACGTAAAAGCAGGTGCATTCCTTGCTTGTGAAGGCGTTCAGCTGGCCCCCTATGCTGTCTATTTCTTCTGCAATTTCGTTTGCTTTCCTATTCTTTGTTCCCTTGAAAAGCATGTGTTCAATAAAGTGTGATAATCCGTTTGTTTCTTCGTTTTCGTTATTTGAGCCTACATTTACCCATATGCCTATGGAAGCAGACCTCACATAATCGATTTTTTCCATTACAATTCTGATTCCGTTATCCAATGTGTGCTTTTTTATCATTTTTCCTCCGGTTAAAGTATCTTCTGCTCTTTAGATCATGAAGGTTTTTGCCACGGGCACGACCTCCCCTATCATTTTAACCCTCATTGTTCTGAACCTGCCCATTATCAATAATATAATTATTATGGTTAAAAATATTATAATTAATGCTTTTCTTATGAATTCAGCATTGCAAAAAAATTTCATAAGCCTCCCCCTTATCCTATATGTATTATTAAAGGGGTACGTTTATGATATATATCTATACCAATCTTACCAAATTTTTTTATTAAATACAATATATTATTAAATAATAAAAATCAAGGTCTTTGCCTCGATTTTATTGTCTTTCCTTTGTTTTATTATTTGGGTTGATCTTTTGTCTGCTGCATGGCTGCCTTTCTTGAAAGCTTGATTTTGCCCTTATCGTCGATATCGATTACTTTTACCAATACTTCATCTCCAATTTTCAATACATCCTCAACTTTACCCACTCTCTTGTTGTCTATTTGTGAAATATGAAGTAAGCCGTCTTTATTTTCAGAAAGTTGAACGAAAGCTCCGTAGGATTCTATTCTGACTACTTTTCCTAAGATAATTTCGTCAACTTCAATTTCCTTAACTATACCTTCGATTATTTTCTTAGCCTTGTATGCACTTTCAACATTTTCGGCAGCTATGGAAACGGTGCCGTCATCTTCAATATCAATCTTAACGCCCGTCTCTTCAATTATTTTATTTATTACCTTTCCGCCGGTACCAATCACTTCTCTGATTTTTTCAGTATCAATGTGCATTGTTATGATCTTCGGCGCATATTTGCTCACTTCTTCTCTTGGCTTGTCGATGCATTCGAGCATTTTATCCAGGATGAACAACCTGCCTATACGGGCCTTTTCCAAAGCGGCAGTCAGGATGTCTTTGTCGATTCCATGGACTTTTATATCCATTTGAATAGCAGTTATCCCTTCTTTAGTTCCTGCAACCTTAAAGTCCATGTCTCCGAAGAAATCTTCCAGCCCTTGAATGTCCGTCAGTATAACTACCTTGTCTCCTTCTTTCATCAGCCCCATTGCAACTCCCGCAACCGGTGCTTTTATCGGCACCCCTGCATCCATCAGGGCTAAGGTTGAGCCGCACACACTTGCCTGGGAGGTTGAACCGTTAGAGCTTAATACCTCTGAAACAAGTCTGATTGTGTATGGGAATTCTTCTTCGCCGGGAATTACCGGCTCCAAGGCCCTTTCCGCCAAAGCACCGTGACCTATTTCCCTCCTGCCCGGTCCCCTGGATGGTCTTGTTTCCCCTACGGAGTAGGATGGAAAATTGTAATGATGCATGTAACGCTTAGAGGTTTCTTCCGAAATACCGTCCAAAGTCTGCTCATCACTGCCTAAACCAAGGGTAGCAACTGTCAGAACCTGGGTCTGTCCCCTGGTGAATAGTCCTGACCCGTGTGTCCTCGGCAGGAGGCCTACTTCGCAGCTTATTTTCCTGATTTCGTCTATACCCCTGTTGTCAGGTCTGATACCTCTTTGAAGAATGTTCTCTCTCACCTTTTCTTTAACGATGGTGTATAGGATTTCGTCAATATCTGCTTCATTTTCAGGGTATTTTTCCAAAAACAGGGCTTTGGCTTCCGCTTTAAAGTTGTCGATTTTTTCCTGCCTTAATAGTTTGTCTTCCTCAATAACGGTTTCGTTTATTATGGGGTCTGCATATTCCCTGATTTCTTTTTCAATCTCCTCATCACATGTAAAACAGGTGTAATCTGACTTTTCTTTACCTGTCTCTCTTGTAATTTCACTTATAAAGTCGCAGAGCTTTTTGATTTCTTCATGGGCGAACAGGATGGCATTCAGGACCACCTCTTCACTAACTTCTTTTGCACCTGCTTCAACCATCATGATAGCTTCCTTGGTTCCGGATACGGTTAAATCAAGTTTTGTCAATTCCCTCTGCTTGCTGTTGGGGTTAATGATGAATTCACCGTCTATAAGTCCGATATTGACGGCACCGGTAGGACCTTCAAAGGGAATGTCTGAAATGGACAAGGCAATTGATGAACCTATCATCCCTGCTATTTCAGGCGAACAGTCCTGGTCTACCGATAATACTGTAACAGTAACGGAGACATCATTCCTGTATCCTTTAGGGAACAAGGGTCTTAAAGGTCTGTCTATCAAACGTGAAGTCAGTATTGCCTTTTCTCCCGGCCTTCCTTCCCTTTTGATAAAACCACCGGGTATTTTCCCTACAGAGTAGAGCTTCTCCTCAAAATCCACACTCAATGGGAAAAAGTCAATACCCTGTCTGGGCTCTTTCGATGCCGTTACGTTGGCCATGATTACGGTGTCACCGTATTGGACTAAACAAGAGCCGTTTGCTAATTCTGCTATTTTGCCGATAGTAACTTTTAATTCTCTTCCGGCAAGCATATACTTAAATATTTTTTCTTCCATGTTACCTCCTTCGGTATAAAGTATAAAGCGGGTTCCCCCGCTTTACCGTTTATCTTCTTAATCCTAATTTTGCTATGATGCTTCTATATCTTTCGATGTCAGTTTCTTTTAAGTAGTTAAGGAAACCTCTTCTTTGTCCAACCATTTGCAAAAGACCTCTTCTTGAATGATGGTCCTTCTTATTGTTCTTTAAATGCTCGGTAAGATTATTGATCCTGTAAGTTAACAAGGCTATTTGAACTTCCGGTGACCCTGTGTCCTTCTCGTTAATCCTGTACTGGTCAATGATTTGTTTTTTGATTTCTTTATTCATTTTGTCCTCCATATAATTTTTCACCATAATCCAAGCAAAACGTTGAGGAGTCGTTAAACTTAGTCTATGGAACTAATAAAGTCTATCATATTAATAGAATTTTGTAAATAATAATTTTTTAAATTTCCAATTTTTTTCAACTATTAGACCTTATCTATGAATACAATGTCATTATTACCTTCAACTATGTCATCAAATATGAGATTAGCTCCGTTCTTGTTGGAAACAATCTTCAGATTATAGTATTTTTTCCCCGTCCTAACCAGGTATTTGCCGTCGGGGGGAACCAATATGCTGCTTTTGTTGCTTATGAAGCCTATGTTTTTTTCCCGGTTAAAACTTAATTCTTCTGTACTTATGGTGTATTTATTCAATAAAAGCTTATTGGCTTCATAAATCTTACCTTCATTCAGGAGGGTCCTTATAAGGGTAGAGCTTACGGCAATTCCGTTATACTTAACCGGGGGTATTTCCTCCACCAAGTATCCGTATTTGTCCTGGTAGTCCCTCAACGTATTAATATTGCCGGCTGCCCTGTGACCAAATGTAAAATTATAGCCCACAACAATGTTTTTGGCCTTGTAATCATCCGCCAGCATCTCGATAAAATGTTCCGGTGAATATTTAGAAACAATTTCATCTAATTCTATTTCCACAACCTCATCTGCGCCGTAAGTTTTGAGTATTTCAAATTTTGTATGAGGACTGTTGATGTATTTAATATTCATTGAAGATTTTTTAAGGTCATTTTTGACATACTTAAAAGTTATTATTATGCTTTTTTGACCTGTTTCCTTGCTTAGGTCAATCATTCTTCTTATGAGGACATCATGTCCGATATGAATGCCGTCAAAATTACCTATTGCTATGCATGAACCGTTTATATTCGCCATTTTCTCACCTGCTAAACAAGCATCTTGTCTATTTTTACCCTGCCGTTTCTTGTTTTTCCTATACCTATGAGCTTATCCCTGCAATATACATAGATTTCATCCCTATTTACCTTTATTCCCCCATCAACCTCATTGCCCGCTGTCAACCTGTCGTAATGCTTTGAATCTACTGTAATTTTATCTAATTTATAGATATTTTCAAGAGGAATCAGGCATTCATCCAATTTGTTGGTATCATTCAAAAACTTCAACTCCTCTAAGGTTACGGAATCATTAATGGATAAACCGTTAGATTGAGTTCTTATTAAAACTCCCATATGGCCGTAGGTACCTAAGGAGATGCCCATATCATTGCAAAGAGTTCTCATGTATGTTCCCTTGCTGCATTTGATTTTTAGGAGGGCACTGTTTCCATTAAAGTTAATCAGCTTAATATCATAAATAACAATCCTTCTTCCTGCTTTTTCAACCGGAATATTCTGTCGGGCATACTCGTAGAGCTTTTTCCCCTTTAATTTAACGGCTGAATATGCAGGAGGAATTTGGACCAGGTCTCCTGTAAATCTTTTTAAAACTTCATTCAATTCTTCCGGGGTCACCTTAGTCTTATTTGATATATGAGTAACCCTGCCGTAGCTGTCTTGAGTGTCGGTTGCCTTACCTAATATAAGCTGGCATATATATTCTTTGTCGCCCCTCATTAAGTATTCGCTGACCTTTGTCGCCTTACCCACGCAAACAACCAAAACTCCGGCTGCATTGGGGTCAAGAGTGCCCGCATGGCCTGCTTTCTTAATATTTAAAATTTTTCTTACCCTGTTTACAACATCATGGGATGTCATGCCTGTCGGCTTTAAAATATTCAGTACTCCTATCATTGCACCAAAAGCTCTTTGAATTCCTCTATAATAATTCTTTTCGTATTTTCAATGTTTTCTTTGAGTTCAAAACCTGCAGCCTTTGCATGGCCTCCCCCTTGGTACTTAAGAGAAATGGCGGACACATCTATCTTATTCTTGGATCTGAGGCTTACCTTGGTACTTTCGTCATATTCTTTCAGGAGACAGGATACCTCAACTTCCTTGATTTCTCTTATATATTCGACAACGCCGTCTAGATCAGCCATCTCTACTTTGTTTTTGGCTAAGAGGTCCTTGGTTATAGCGGTAATGCCTAATTTGTTTTCATAATACAGCTCAACCTTGCTCACACTGTCAATAAATGCCTTGACCACATCGGCAGGTTTTGAATTGTACACAAGATTATCTATTTCCGACACATTTACGCCTAAATCAATGAGTTCCGCTGTTTTCACGTGAGTCCGGCTTGTGGTGTTTGCGTATGAAAACTTTCCGGTGTCCGTTAAAACAGCAATGTATATCAAAACCGCAACTTCGCTTGTAATCTCCATTCCCGTAAGCTTAAGAATATCATACAAGAGCTCGCCGGTGGAACTCATTTCCGGATCTATGATATTGATATCGCCAAAACCCTTATTTGTTTTGTGGTGGTCGATAACTATCCTTTTCTTTGAGTTGTTCAGCACATCCTCAAATTTTCCCAGTCTCTTTGTATCGCTTGTATCCAGTACAAACAAGAGGTCGAATTTTTCATTGTCGTAGTCCTTAA
This sequence comes from Tissierellia bacterium, assembly GCA_012520455.1. Taxonomy (GTDB): domain Bacteria; phylum Bacillota; class Clostridia; order Tissierellales; family Sedimentibacteraceae; genus Sedimentibacter. The sequence continues at coordinate 29,159 of JAAYOE010000109.1, read as the reverse complement.
CCATGATGGTTTCATCTACAAATGGTTTATAATTAAAGGGAATGGTCCCGTCAATCATGACGGTAAAGTTTTTGTTTAAAGGTTTCAGGAACTTATACAGGGCCATTACTGACCCTATACAGTCTCCATCCGGTGCCATATGTCCTGCTATGCAGATTTTATCAGAAGTCTTTATTAATTCAAGAATTTCCTTCACATCATTCTTCAGCATTATCCTTATTAACCTTCCTAACTTCATCTTCTTCGATTACCTTGTCAATAAGCTTGCTTATTTGCATCCCTCTTTCGATTGAATCGTCCCTTAAGAAAATCAGTTCAGGAATAATCCTCATTTTGACTTTCTTGCCGATTTCTCTTCTAATAAATCCCTTGGCGCTTTCAAGGGCTCTTAGGGTTGATTCAATATCCTTGTAGTCTGAAACAAATATTTTGGCAAATTTTAAATCTTCCGTTACCTGGACATCGGTTATGCTCATAAGTTCTGAAATTCGAGGATCCTTTACATCACTTCTGATAATCTCGGACAAGGCCCTTTTAACTTCTTCTGACAACCTGCTATTTCTTCTGCTTGCCATTTCTTACCTCTTTAAATTTATCTTTTTATTTCTTCCATAATATAGGCTTCTATGGAGTCGCCTTCCTTGATATCATTGTATTTTTCAATGCCGATTCCGCCTTCAAAGCCGCTGTTGAGTTCAGATACGTCATCTTTAAACCTCCTCAGGGACGCAATTTGACCTTCATGAATCACTATATCGTTTCTGAGGAGCCTTACCTTTGATTTTCTTGTAATTTTACCGCTTGTCACATACACTCCGGCAACAACCCCCACGTTTGGAACCTTGAATGTTTGTCTTACCTCTGCCCTTCCCATGATTACTTCCTTATAAATGGGCTTAAGCATACCTTTAACGGCAGATTCGATATCTTCAATGGCATTGTAAATTATGTTATAGGTGCGGACATCGACATTTTCTTGTTTTGCCAGCTCCATGGCAGCTACGGAAGGCCTTACGTTAAAGCCTATCACTATCGCATTTGAAGCGGAAGCCAGCAAAATATCATTTTCGTTTATACCGCCTACCCCGCCGTGGATGGGATTAACCTTTACCTCATCCATGCTGAGTTTTTGCAGTGATTGTTTAACGGCTTCTATTGACCCGCTCACATCTGCCTTAATAATAATATTTAAATCTTTTACTTCGCCCTTTTGTATTCTTTCGTATAAATCATCCAAGGACACTTTTGATGTAGCATTTAACCTTTCAAGGTGCTTTTTGTCTTTACGCTTTTCGGCAATGGTTTTAGCATCCTTTTCATTCTCCATTACCGCCAAAATGTCCCCTGCCTGGGGTACTTCAGAAAGTCCTAAGATTTCTACCGGAACAGAGGGACCTGCCTGGTTAATTCTTTTCCCTTTTGAATTAAACATGGCCCTGACCTTGCCGTGAGTGCTCCCCACCAATACATAATCGCCTTTTTTCAAGGTTCCTTTTTCGATTAATACTGTTGCAACCGGTCCCCTTCCTTTGTCAAGCTTAGCTTCTATGATTGTACCCTTTGCGTTTCTGTTGGGATTAGCTTTTAATTCCTGAACCTCAGCAACCAAGAGAATCATTTCCAGCAATTCTTCAATACCGGTGCGTTTTTTGGCCGAAACAGGTACAAAGATGGTATCTCCTCCCCACTCCTCGGGCATAACACCTTGTTCTGCCAGTTCCTGTTTCACCCTGTCCGGGTTTGCTGTGGGCTTGTCGATTTTATTGACAGCCACAATAATAGGAACTCCTGCCGCCTTAGAATGGCTTATTGCTTCAATGGTCTGGGGCATAACCCCGTCATCTGCAGCTACTACGATTACAGCTATATCCGTGACCTTGGCTCCCCTGGCCCTCATTGCCGTAAATGCCTCGTGGCCAGGCGTATCTAAAAAGGTTATTTTCTTACCCTTGATTTCTACCTGGGAAGCTCCTATATGCTGGGTGATTCCACCCGCTTCATGCTCGGTAACCGATGTGTCCCTGATAGCATCTAACAGGGATGTCTTTCCATGGTCAACGTGACCCATTACGGTTACTATGGGCGGTCTTGGCTGCAATGACTTTTCATCATCTTCATCTTCCTTAAACAAGGATTCCTCTAAGTCTTGCAGTTCATCAACAACTTCTATCTTATTTACCTTAGCCCCTAATTCTTCTCCTATCAAAGCTGCCGTGTCAAAGTCGATTTCCTGGTTCATGTTAGCCATTACTCCAAGCATGATTAATTTTGATATTACTAAATTTACGGGAACCCCTAATTTGTCTGCAAAGTCTCTTACCACGATGGAGTCCTCTATGCTTATTGTTTTTGTTTTGTGCTTTGGCTCGGGACGGCTTTGTTGGTGGGGCTTTTTCTGTTTTTGCTTTTCCTTGCCTAAGCCCTTCTTAGGCTCAGCCTTGGCATCCTTTTTTTCTTCCTCCGAGGATGGTTTTGCAGGTCCCTTTTTTGAAGGGCCCTGTTTTTTAACGGGCGCTAAAAGTTTCTTATCTACTTTTTTTAACTTGGCCTGGTTTATGTCTATTTTTTCATCAATTAAAGGCTCATCATCAACAATAGCCTGTTTGCCGGTCTTTGTTACCTTTGTTTTTTTGCTGTTATTTAAAATGCTCAATGCCTTTTTAAATCTCAAAACTTCCAAATCTGTCAAGGAACTCATATGGTTTTTTACTTTTATCCCTAATTCCTTTTCTACCAATTGGGCAAGATCTTTGCTGTTCATTTCTAATTCTTTTGCAAGTTCATATATTCTCATGCAACCACCTCCGGTTTATATCTTATTTAATATATACGATGCTATGTTCTTGTCGGTAACGGACAGTACGCTCACTGGTTTTTTACCTAAACTTTTTCCCAATATTTCCTTCTCCCCAAACTCTATATATTTGCTATTATGCCTGCGGCATAGAAATATAATATTTTCCTTTGTTTTTTCAGATGCATCCTCTGCAATTATAACCAAAAAGGATTTGTTTTTCTCAATATCCGCCTTTGTTGTGTCAAAACCTATGGAAATATTTCCGCCTTTCCTTGCAAGACCAAGCATTGAGTATATTTTATTCATTCTTCACTATCTCTTCCTTTATTGCTTCCAGCACTTCTTCCGGTATTTCCGTTTCCAAGGCCCTCGACAAAGCCTTTGATTTTATTGCTTTGTTTAAGCAGTCAATACTTTTGCATATATAAGTTCCCCTGCCGTTCTTCTTTCCCGTTGAGTCGAAAAAAATTTCATTTTCCTTGGTCTTTACGATCCTGCACAAGTCCTTTTTGGGGAAATGCTCCATGCAGCCGATGCATCTTCTCATAGGTATCTTTCTTTTTTTCATACTTCCTCCCCGGTTTGTTCGCTTTCTTGTGACTCGCTTATTATGTCGATTTTCCATCCCGTAAGCTTGGCGGCAAGCCTCACGTTTTGTCCTTCCTTTCCTATGGCCAAGGACAGCTGATTGTCCGGAACCACGGCTACTGCCGTTTTTTCTTTTTCATTTGCCCTAACCTTTATTATTTTAGCGGGACCTAAACTGTTGGCGATAAATTTTTCCGGATCTTTTTCATATACTATAATATCAATTTTTTCTTGATTTATTTCATCTATGATATTTTTAACCCTGATACCCTTGTTGCCTACGCAGGAGCCTATGGGCTCCACATTGGGGTCATGAGAAAATACGGCAATTTTTGTCCTTGAACCGGCTTCTCTTGCAATAGAGTATATTTCAATGATACCGTCATGTATTTCAGGCACTTCCAACTCAAATAAACGCTTGACAAGATTTGGGTGGCTTCTTGACAAAAGGATACTGGCCCCCTTGCTGGTGTTTTTAACTTCCAAAATAACGGTTTTTATCCTGTCTCCCGGTCTGTATACCTCTCCCGGTATTTGCTCGTTTACGGTTAATATACCCTCTATTTTGCCTAAGTCAACAAATATGTTGCCCTTATTTTCCCTCTGTACGACACCTGTTAAAATATCCGATTCCCTTCCGTAGAATTCATTGAAAATTGACTCTCTTTCAGCTTCCCGGATCTTCTGCAGTATAACCTGCCTTGCTGTCTGGGCTGCTATCCGGCCGAAATCTTTCTTGGGTTTTATTTCGAATTTGACTATATCCCCTAATTCATATTTACTGTCAATGGTTTTAGCTTCTTCCAATGAAATTTCCAAATTATTGTTTTCAACGCTTTCCACAACTGTTTTTGCTTGATAAAGCTTGTATTCACCGTTTTCCTTATCTATTTCGACACTGAAATTGGTAGCCTTGCCGAAATTTTTCTTATAACCTGTTTCCAGTGCGGTCCGTATGGCTTCCAAAACCACCTCCTGGTCGATACCCTTTTCTTTTTCAAGCTCTCTCAACGCATTTAAAATATCCTTGTTCATTTTAACAAACCCCTCCACTAAAAATCCTCAATCACTCTGTTTATCTTTGATATATCCTCAAGCTCAATCTCATAAGTCTTGTCTTGCGCTTCAATAACTATATTATTGTCCTTCTTCTCTTTTAATACTCCAAGTAAAGATTTTTTGCCGTCCACAGGCTTATAAAATTTAGCTTCAACCACATTGCCTATATTGTTTTGAAAATCTTCTTCTCTTTTAAAGGGCCTTTCAACCCCGGGCGACGATACTTCCAAAAAGTATTGGTCTTTAATCAAGTCTGCTTCATCAAGTTTTTTGCTGAGAATTCTGCTCACGTCTGCAGTATCGTCCACATTTACTCCTCCGGGCTTATCTATGTAGATCCTTAAATATTTAAAGGGCCCCTCTTTCACATATTCAAGGTCAATTAGTTCCATATCCGTGGTCTTCAGTATATCCTCCGTCATTTTCCTGACGGATGCTAAAATGTTTTTCTTGCTCATATATATTCTCTCTCCTTCATGCCTATATAGATATTTTAACGCTGTAAGCGCGGGTCATACATGTAGAAAGAGTGGGGTCACCCACTCTTTCCGTCAAAATTCATCTTTTTTATAGTATATCACAAATTTTAAAATAAATCAAATATTTTTTCTAAGAAATTGACCCCATTTCACCTGCCTATTAAACGTTGAAAATCGATATTTGGTTAGTTTCATCCATATTCTTAAGACAGCCGTGTTTTTCCAATACTTCTATTACTGTTTTTGACACCTTTGTCCTCCTTATTATATCTTCAACAGAAATAAATTTTGAAATCTCCCTTTCCGCCTTGATACTTGCGGCTGCATTTGCTCCAAGGCCGGGAAGTCCCATGAGAGGAGGAAGGATTCCGTCTTCGGTAAGCAGGAATTTCCTGTCATCAGACTTATACAAATCAACCCTTGTAAATTTAAACCCCCGCTTGTACATTTCGTAAGCAACCTCTAATACCGTCAGCAAATTCTTTTCTTTTGCCGTCTTATCGTTTCCCTTTTGTTCCAGGTCGCGTATGGTGCTCAATATATGGTTTTGCCCTTTTGTAACTATATCCGCATCAAAGTCGTCAACCTTGGTCGTAAAATAAGCAGCGTAAAAGGCTTCCGGGTAATGCACCTTGAAGTAGGCTATTTTTACGGACATGGTCACATAAGCAACAGCATGGGCCTTAGGGAACATGTACTTAATAGTATTGCAGGAATCTATGTACCACTGGGGAACCTTCTGTGCCTTCATGGCCTCTTCATCTTCTTTCCTGAGCCCCTTGCCCTTACGGACCCTTTCCATAATATCAAAAGCAGTTTTCTTGTCTACCCCCATTTGAATCAAGTAGGTCATTATGTCGTCACGGGTGGAAATAACCCCGCCTATTTCCGCATGCCCCTGCCTTATTATTTCTTGGGCATTGTTAATCCATACGTCGGTTCCGTGGGACAGGCCGCTTATTCTGACCAAATCCGAAAATGATTTAGGTTTTGTATCCATGATCATCTGCCTTACAAAGGGAGTACCGAATTCAGGTATTGCTAAGGTGCCGGTAGAACAGTTAATTTCATCCAGGGTGATACCCAAGGATTCAGGGCTGGTAAATGTGCTCATTGTAGCCGGGTCGTCCGTAGGGATGGTTTCTTTGTCTACTCCCGTCAAATCTTCCAGCATCCGTATGATGCTTGGAGTATCATGGCCTAAAAGGTCAAGTTTCAGTATACGTCCCGAAATGGAATGATAATCAAAGTGGGTGGTAATGGTACCGGCCTTTTCATTGTTGGCCGGATATTGGACAGGAGTAAAGTCATGGATGTCCTTGTCCTTAGGGACAATCATAACCCCGCCCGGATGCTGGCCCGATGTCCGCTTAACACCCAGGCACCCATGTACCAGCCTTTCTATTTCTGCCTTCCTTTTAGATATGCCTCTTTCTTCAAAATAATTTTTAACAAAGCCATATGCCGTTTTATCGGCAATGGTGCTTATGGTCCCTGCCCTGAATACTTTCCCTTCCCCGAAGAGGTCTTCCGTATATTTCATGCAGACTCCCTGCTCCTCACCGGCAAAATTCAAATCAATATCAGGCTCCTTGTCCCCTTCAAAGCCTAAAAACACTTCAAAAGGTATGTCATGGCCGTCCTTTTTCAGCTGGCTGCCGCATCGCGGACATGCTTTATCCGGCAAGTCATAGCCCGACCCGTAAGACCCGTCTTCTATGAATTCCGAGTATTTGCAGCCGGGGCACACATAATGGGGCACTAAGGGATTTACTTCCGTTATACCCGCCATGGTAGCCGCAAAGGAGGAGCCCACAGACCCCCTTGAGCCTACCAAGTACCCGTCTTCATTTGACTTTCTTACCAATTTATGGGCTATTATGTACAAGACGGAATAACCGTTTCCTATTATGGAGTCCAGCTCCCTCTTTAATCTGTTCTCAACTAATGCAGGCAAGTTTTCTCCGTAAATTGACCTGGCCTTTTCAAAACATATATTTTTCAGCTCCAGGTCGGACCCTTCAATGACCGGAGGAAATGTACCCTTTGGAATGGGGAGTATGGGTTCAATCAAATCAGCAATCAAATTGGTGTTTTTTACGACAACTTCGTAAGCCTTTTCTTCCCCTAAATATGAAAAATCTTCAAGCATTTCATCGGTTGTTTTAAAATAAAGAGGTGCCTGCTCTTCCGCATCTTCATATCCTTGGCCCGACATGAGAATTCTCCTGAAAATTTCATCTTCCGGCTCCAAGAAGTGGACATCTCCGGTGGCAACCGTTATTTTTCCCGATTTTTCTCCTAAATCTATGATTTTCTTGTTGATTTCTTTAAGGTCTTCAACCCCTTTTACCCTCTCATTATTCACTAAAAACATATTGTTGCTTAGTGGCTGGATCTCCAAGAAATCATAAAAATCCACTATTTCTTCTATTTTTTCCTTGTCATAACCCTCCAAAATGGCCCTGTAGAGCTCCCCTGCCTCACAGGCAGTACCAAGTATCAAGCCTTCTCTAAACTTGTTTAAAACAGATTTTAAGAGCCTGGGTTTTTTATAAAAACTGTTTAAGTGTGAATCGGAAACCATTTTATAGAGATTTTTAAGTCCTTCATAATTTTTAACTAAAATATTGATATGGAAAGATGGCTGCTTCACAAGGTCAATGTCTCCCTTAAGGATATCATTTAACCTTGAGATATCAGATATCTCCCTTTCCTCTAACTTGTTCAGCAAAATCAAAAAAAGCCTGGCAGCAGCATTTGCATCATCCACTGCCCTGTGGTGTTTCAATAGTTCGATGCCTAATTTTTTTGTCAATGTCGAAAGCTTATAGTTTTTAACATCCTTTATCAAAGCCTTTGACAGCTCTAAGGTATCTAAGGAAGAAATTTCAATATCCCTGATATCCAGTTCTCTTGCTTTTTCCCTTATAAAGGACACGTCAAATTTAGCATTGTGGGCTACCAAGACACTATTTTTTGCAAAGTTTAAAAATGCAGGCAGGGCCTCCCCTATTTCAGGTTGTCCCTCAAGCATGTCATCGGTTATTGATGTTAAGTCTATTATCCTTGCCGGAAGTTTTTTGTCGGTATGCACAAAGGTTGAAAAACTGTCAACTATTTTCCTGTTTGATATCTTTACGGCTCCAATTTCTATTATGTGGTCTCTTTTAGGATTTAAACCGGTAGTTTCTATATCAAATACGACAAAATCCGAAGACAAATCAATATTATTGCAGTTATTTACAATATTCACCGTGTCATTCACCAAGTAGCCTTCCATGCCGTAAATAACTTTAAAGTTCTCATCGGCACAAGCCATCGCTTCGGGATAGGCTTGTACAACACCGTGGTCTGTTACGGCTAAAGCCTTATGTCCCCAAAGCTTTGCTTTTTCAGCATATTCCTTAAAGGTGTTTATGCCGTCCATTGAGCTCATACCCGTATGGAGGTGGAGCTCAACCCTTTTTTCTTCTGCCTTGTCCGTCCTTTTGATTTCTCCCATGGTTTCCTGCAAGTCCCGGACCCTTACTATCAATTCTTTTTCATAATCATCATACTCAACATTACCGGCAATTTGAAGGTATTTACCTCTTTCAATACCTTCAGCATCGAAATCCTTCGGACAAAAGTACTTGCAGGTTATTGAATCACTTGAATCGGTTATAGCCATGGATAAGAGAAGACTGCCTGTTTTCAGCTCTCGTTTTTCCGCGCTTATGATCCTGCCCTTAATTTTAACAAGACCTGAATCACTTGTTAATTCGGAAATTGAGGATAAGGGCATGTCGTCAAAATTATATTTTTTTCTTGTTCTCCCATAAGCCTTTTGTGAATCGGCGGAAGATTTTTTGGAGGATGTATTATTCTTGATTATTTCTAAATTTTTTTGCAATTCCTCTTCAAAAATCCTTTCTGCCTCAAGGTCTCCTCCCTCTTTTTCTTCCTGACAGGTCGTTCTTATTTTGTAGTTTAAATTGTAATCCCCCATAAGCTTCAAGAGTTTTCTTTCTATATCTTTATCCGTAAACTCTCTTATCAGGAGCCTGTTATTTATGATAATATTAAAAGAGTCGTCTTTGAATTCAAGTTTTATCTTATCCTTTGCTTTTGACAGTATATTAGAACCTTTACCGATGACGTAATAAATATTGCCTTTTATTTTTTCGACAAGTTCTTCTTCCTTCCATTCCTTTAATTCATATCTTATATGTATTTCAATATTTACAGCATTCTCATACCGGTTTTTTATTTCATCCTCTATATCATCTATTGCTTTAAAATCAATTATTTCCCGGCTGAATAAGTAAAATGCCGCAGTGTTTTTCTTTTCCTTCAGCTCGATCTTTTCTACCCATATTTTTGTTAGACCCTTAGCAGCAAATAAATTCTCAAAAAACATAAATCTCTCCTTTTTGTTCTATTAGTCAGTATATCAAAGAAAAAATTTAAATACAATATGAAACATTATTTAAGAGGCATTTTTCCGGTATGACGTTTCGTATGGTTACGTTTCGTAAATATTTCGAAAAATGCAATGAAATCGCTTTACTAATTTCGTTTATTATGGTAACATAAATATCATATTTTTAAAACCGGCTTAAAACATCTTATCCGAGGTATATAAAAAAAATCCTTGTTTTCCTCATGAAGATTACAATATATTAAAACTTATTAATTTCCATTTTTTGCGTATCAGGAAATATTATAAAAAATTGTTTTGAAGGAGATGATAGTATGGATTGGAGAAAAGAATTGTCCATGAATTTAACCGGGGCGGAAGAAATCATAGAAGCTTTAAATGTGGAATTAACGGCTGATGAAATTGAAAAATTAAAGCAAATTATAGAAAGATATCCCATGTCTGTTCCAAGATATTATTTGTCCTTAATCAATAAAGATGACCCTGATGACCCCATAAAAAAATTATGCGTACCTTCCATAAAGGAAACCGATATGAGCGGAAGCTTTGATACCAGCGGAGAGGCCGACAACACAGTCCTTGTGGGACTTCAGCACAAGTACAAGGAAACGGGGATGCTTCTTTCTACAAATTCTTGTGCAATGTATTGCAGGCATTGTTTCAGAAAAAGGCTGGTAGGTCAGAATGATGATGAGGTAAACAAGAATTTTGAAAATATTATATCCTATATCAAAGACCATCAAGATATGACCAATGTTTTGATTTCCGGCGGAGACGCATTTTTAAACAGCAATCAAAAGATTGAAAACTATCTGAAGGAATTAACCAAAATTGACCACTTGGTATATATCCGCTTCGGCACGAGACTTCCCGTTGTTTTCCCCCTAAGAATATACAGCGACGAGGAATTCCTTAATATATTGGACCGTTACAATAAAATAAAACAAATATATGTAGTTACCCATTTCAACCACCCCAATGAAATAACCGAAGAATCAAAAAAAGCCGTAAGAGAATTGAAAAACAGGGGCATAGTAATAAGAAATCAAACCGTTTTGTTAAAAGGGGTGAACGATAAGTCAGAAACATTGGAAAAATTAATGAAGGGCCTTGTGGGGATGGGTGTGGTGCCTTACTATATATTCCAGTGCAGGCCGGTTTCAGGCGTAAAAAATCAATTCCAGGTTCCCTTGAAAAGGGCATGCGAGTTAATAGATGATACAAGAAAAAATTTAAGCGGCATGTCAAAAAGCTTCAAGTATTGCATGAGCCACCGAACAGGTAAAATAGAGATATTAGGCAGCTTGAATGAAGGGAAAATCATCTTCAAACACCACCAATCAAAGGATCCCCGGTATTCAGGCAGGCTATTTGAACTGGAAGTTGATGAAAACCAGGCCTGGCTGCCTGATGACTTCTTAGATAAAAACTACCCCTTGGGGTAGTTTTTATAATAGTTTTATTCTGCTTTGACTTCATTGTCGGAAGCTTCAAGGTCCCCTTCGCCGGTTTCCGTTTCTTCCTCAGCCTGTACCGTTCTCTTAGCTTCAACTATTGATATTAAAACCTGGTCGGGGTCACCCTCGGGTAGGATTCCTTCAGGGAAGACCACGTCCTTTAAGCATATGTTGTCTACCTTGTCAATATTTGAAACATCAATTGCTATGTCATCGGGAATATCCTGGGGCAGCCCTTTCACTGTAATTGCATCTGTTTGTCTCAAGGCCATAAATCCTTTAAATTCTAAAGCTTCGATTCCTTTTATGGCTATGGATAGGGCTACCTTGATTTCTTCCGTCAAGGACACTTCTTGAAAATCCACGTGGAGCATTGTTCCTTTGACGGGTGAATACTGAATATCCTTTGCAATAACGGTGGTTTCTTTGCCGTCTATTGATACCTTGAACAGTGCATTCCTTCCGTAAGCCGCTAATCCCTTCCTAAGCTCATCAGCCCTGACTTTAACCGACACTGAATCCTTTCCCTTGCTGGAAATGCTTCCCGGCAAGTATCCTTGTCTTCGAAGCTGACTGCTTATCCTGCTGTTTGTTTTCAGCCTTTTTTCCAAGTTTAAAACACCTGTCGCCATGTCTTCCTCCTTAGTTTTATGCTATTATGATAAACGCTTTGGTTTAACTGACAAAATAGTATTTAATCTGACTTCAATGTATATTATAATATTATACCATTCTTTCTATCGGGATGTCAACCTCAGGGGATCTTGTCTATCTCTTCCAGCAATGTTTTTACCAGATCTTCTTCCTTTACCTTGCCTATGATTTGACCCTTTTTAAACAATAAGGCTTCTCCCTTGCCTCCTGCAATCCCGATGTCAGCCTGTCTTGCTTCCCCGGGACCGTTAACGGCACAACCCATTATTGCAACCGTTATGGGTTTGTTAACCCCCTTCAAACCTTCCTGAATTTTTTTTGAAAGGTCTATAAGCCGGATATTGGTTCTTCCGCAAGTTGGGCAGGTTATGTAGTTTATTCCGAAATTCCTTAAATTAAGACTTTTTAATATCTCCCTTGCTACTTTTACTTCTTCTGCCGGGTCATCCGTCAATGATATCCTGATGGTATCACCGATGCCCTCAGCCAAAAGGCTTCCCACACCGATTGCAGACCGAATGCTGCCTTCAAACAAGGTTCCGGCATGTGTAATCCCTAAATGAAGAGGATAAGAAACCTTTTCAGCCATGCTTTTATAAGCATCTATGGTCATCTTAATATCAGTCCCCTTCATGGAAATCACAATCTTGTCATAATTCAGGTCTTCCAAAATCCGAACGTGGTCCAAGGCCGACTCCACCATGCCTTCAGAGTTAGGTCCCCCGTATTTTTTTAGAATATCCCTATGTATGCTTCCTACATTCACTCCGATTCTGATGGGAATATTCCTTTCTTTTGCCTTCTCAACAACCTTCTTAACCCTGTCGGTCCCCCCTATGTTTCCGGGATTGATTCTCAGCTTATCAATCCCGTTTTCAATGCTTTTAAGAGCCAACCTGTAATCGAAGTGGATGTCGGCTACAATAGGTATATGAATTTGCTGTTTTATTTCTTTTATAGCCTCTGCATCCTCATCATCTGCAACCGCTACTCTTATTATTTCACAGCCGGCTTCTTCCAATTGTAAAATTTGAGAAACCGTTGCCTTTACATCCTTAGTGAAGGTGTTGGTCATGGACTGGACGCTTATATCTGCGCCACCGCCTATTTGAAGGCTTCCAACCATAACCTTGCTGCTTTTTCTTCTGATTATTTTATCCATAAATTACTCCTAAATCCTGAAAACCCTTAAAATATCCTTATAGGTTATAAAGAGCATCAGGCCTATTAAAAAGACAAAACCTATAAAGTGTATATAGCCTTCTTTTTCGACAGGCAAGGCTTTGCCCCTGATTCCCTCGATTGCCAAAAATAACAGCTTGCTTCCGTCCAAGGCAGGAATGGGAAGCAAATTCATAAAGCCTAAGTTTATGCTTATAAATGCTGCAAGGCTGAGGAGTGAAAGAATGCCGCTTTGGGCTGCTTCCCCAACCATTGATATCACCATTACAGGTCCCCCTATGGCATCACTGCCCAATTGACCGGTTATGAGCTGCTTTATTGTAACAAACATCAACTCGATATAATATACGGTTTTATACATTGAAGAAGAAACAGCGGTGATGAATGATTTTTCAAGCCGGGTATTAAATTTTAAGCTTATCTGTTCCTGGAGGTCAATATTGAAGTCTAAGAGGTCCCCATCTCTGTCTACGGTTACCTTAACGGTTTTACTTGAATTCTCAATCTGATTTGTCAGCTCATTCCAGGTGTTGACAGGTATATCATTAATTTTTACAACCACATCCCCGTCCATGATACCCGCCTTGTATGCCGGTGAGGTCATATCTGTAGGAGAAACGGTTGTGGTAGTTTCCCCGTTCACAAGGGTTGAGGTGACTCCGATAATCTTTCTGTAATGTTTGTCGATTACAGCTTCCTTTACCTGGCCGTTTCTTTCATACTTCAAAATGTAAGAAGTCTTTTCGGGAGATATCAATTCATAAAAAATATCTTCCCATATATAGGTCCTGCTGCCGTTAATGGAAATGATTTTGTCTCCCGGCCTCAAGCCTGCTTTGTATTCATTTGAGTTTTCGTCTATATAGTCCACATGGCTGCCGTAAACCCCGTATGAAAAAGCAATTACAAGAAATATCAGCAAGGCTAAGACAAAGTTCATTACAGGGCCTGCCGCAATTACTTTTGCCCTTTGAGCTATGGTTTTTGTTCCAAAACTCGTAGGTGTTCTTGAATCTTCTTCTTCGCCTTCCATCTGAACAAAGCCCCCTATGGGCACTGCTCTTATAGAATAAATGGTACCATCCTTTTCTCTTTTAAGTAAAGTAGGCCCCATTCCTATGGCAAATTCATACACTTTTATTCCAACGCTCTTTGCAGCCTTGTAATGCCCAAACTCGTGGACAAGAACAATAGCGGAAAAAACCAAAATTGACGAGATTAATGTTAACAATACCAACCCTCCGTTTATAGAAAATGCAGAACAAAATAGTATACTGCAGGTGCAACAAATAAAACACTGTCAAATCTGTCCATTATACCTCCGTGCCCCGGCAGGAATTTTCCAAAATCCTTAATTCCGTATTCTCTTTTAATTTTAGATGCTGTAAGGTCGCCTGCCATTGAAAATACTGATGCGCTTACACTAAATATTATAATGTAAAAATATTTATTTATGCTTAAATAATTGAAATAAATCACGGATAAAACCGTACTTCCGATAATTCCGCCTATTGCCCCCTCTACGGTCTTGTTGGGACTCACTTCGGGATACAGCTTATTCTTTCCGAAAAATTTTCCGGTAAAATAAGCGAAGGTGTCTGAACCGAAGGCGATGATGTAAACCAGCCAGACAAACTTAGAATTATTCATGAGCATCATGTGATACATGAAGAATACTATATATATACCAATAAAAACTATTTCTGAAACCTTTTTTATCGTAATTCTTTTATTAAAGACAAAGATGAGAAAATTGACCGATATGTACAAGAAGAGGAAAAAATCAAAAAAATGCCTGTTTTCCGTTATTTTTTCCAAAAATAAGGCAAGAGCAAAAAAATAATTGACTAAAGCCCCGTAATCGAAGCCATTATCAAAAAATACCTTGGATAGTTCATATATGCCTATACAGCTTATGCCCAAAAAAACAAAATCATAGAGGGAGCCGCCTAAATAAGTTACAAGACCTATAAATGCCCCGCCTGCAAATCCTGTTAAGATTCTTCGTCCCATATTACACCGCCTAATTGCCGTATCTCCTTTTTCTTTGCTGATAGCTGTCTATTGCTTTCAATAATTCATTTTTATTAAAATCAGGCCATAAAACATCCGTGAAATAGAACTCCGTATAAGCGACCTGATACAAAAGAAAGTTGCTTAATCTTATTTCACCGCTGGTCCTTATCAATAGATCCGGATCCGGCATATCATAGGTAAACAAATATCTTTTAAAGCTTTCCTCATCGATGTCATCTATCTTAATTCTATTGTTTTCCGAGTCTTTTATAATATTTTTTACTGCCCTAATAATTTCGCTTCTTGCCCCATAGCTTAAGGCTATGTTCAGGTGAAGGGTTTTATTGTTTTTGGTCAGCTCAATGGACCTCTCTACCTCTCTTTTGGTTTTATCCGGCAAGTCTTCCATATTGCCCATCATGGTTATTTTCACATCGTTTTTATGAAGGTTGTTAAGCTCTTTTACCACGAATTCTACCAAAAGATTCATCAAGTATTCAATTTCTTGTTTTTCCCGTTTCCAATTCTCCGTAGAAAAAGCATAAAGGGACAAGTACTTTACCCCTATGTCACCACAATATTTCACTAAGTCAGTCACTCTCAAGGCCCCTTCCCTGTGTCCTAATCTTGTTGGAAGGTTTTTTTGTTTGGCCCATCTCCTGTTTCCGTCCATTATAACCGCAATATGCTCAGGTATCCTGCCGGATAGCACTTTTTCTTCAAAATTCATAATAAGCCTCACAGAATTAATACTTAAATAGAAGTACAGGGACATTCCTCCGCTTGTGTTAAGGGGTGTCCCTCTACCTGCATGAAGGTGTGTCACTCTTTAAAAGTAAGATACGTACAAGGTTACGGTATCATTTGAATATTTTTCCCTGATTACGCAGGGTCTTTCCAAGCCCTTGAACCGCTTGTTGGACCCTTCTACTTTTATTATCTTTATGATTAAATTTAATTTCTCTAAGTCAATCAGGGCATCTTTCAGCGGATAACCGATTAAAGAATTCATTTATACCTCTAATATTTCTACTTCCTTATCTTTATATATATCATCAATCATGCTTATGTATTTATCGGTGAGCTTTTGCATTTCATCTTCGGCTCGTTTTAGATCGTCCTTGGATATTTCGCTTTGCTTTTCTAATTTCTTAATTTCATCATTGGTTTCTCTTCTGATATTGCGGACTGCAATCTTGCAATTCTCAATTTCTTTTTTGACAAGTTTTAACAAGTCTTTCCTTCTTTCTTCCGTAAGAACAGGAATTACAAGTCTTATCATCTTTCCGTCATTAGTGGGATTTATCCCTAAGTCAGATGTCTGTATTGCCCTTTCGATTTCCTTTAAGGCATTTGCGTCCCATGGTTGAATAATAAGCATTCTTGGCTCTGGCACGGAAATATTGGCAAGTTGGTTTAATGGTGTCATGGTACCGTAGTAGTTTACTTGAATTTTATCAACCAATTTCGGATTAGCTTTGCCTGCCCTTATTGTAGCAAGTTCCTCCTTTAGAAATCTTATTGACTTTTTCATCGATTCTTCTGATTTAACAATAAGCTCCTTATACATACTAGGCCTCCTTAATAATAGTTCCAATATTATCTCCTAAAACAATTTTTTCAATGTTTTCAGGAGTTTCTATTCCAAAAACCAAGATAGGTATTTTGTTGTCCATGCATAATGAAGTTGCCGTTGAGTCCATAATCTTCAGACCCTTGTTCAAAACATCTATATAATTAAGCTCGCTGTATTTTACCGAAGCAGGATTCTTTTTAGGGTCGTCGCTGTAAACACCATCAACACCGTTTTTTGCTAAAAGGATAATTTCTGCATTGATTTCAGCTGCCCTTAAGGCTGCCGTGGTATCCGTGGAAAAGTACGGGTTTCCGGAACCGCCGGAAAATATTACAACCCTGCCCTTCTCCAAATGTCTTACCGCCCTTCTCCGTATGTATGGCTCTGCAATTTGTCTCATTTCAATAGCAGTTTGAAGCCTTGTCTCCACATCGACTTTTTCTAAGGCATCCTGCAAGGCCAGCCCGTTTATTATTGTTCCCAGCATTCCCATATAGTCGGATGTAGTCCGGTCCATGTCCTTGGCTTCGGCCCCCCGCCAAAAGTTTCCGCCGCCAACAACAATTGCCACTTCAACGCCTTTTTCGTTAATTCTTTTGACAACATTGGAAATTCTGTTCAAAATTTCTGAATTTATACCGTGGCCCTTTTCGCCGGATAAGGCTTCCCCGCTGATTTTTAATACAATTCTCTTATATTTGCACATTTTAATCCTCCTGGCACCGCCTTGCCTTTATTTTAATGGAGAACCATTGGTTCTCCATTGTTGTACAGGCTTATAAACCCATTTGTTTTGCTACTTCATCAGCAAAATTTTCAGATTTTTTCTCTAATCCTTCTCCGACTTCATATCTTATAACACCGGCTACTTTTATATCCGAGCCTATTTTTTTAGCTGTGTCGCTGATTACCTTTTTAACCGTTAAATCAGGATCCTTAACAAATGCCTGCTCTAAAAGACAAATTTCCTTGAGCTCCTTATTAAGTCTTCCCAAAACCATTTTTTCCACTATATTTTGCGGTTTGCCTTCATTTAAAGCCTGGGCTGTCAGTATTTCTTTTTCCTGAGCTATGAATTCCTCGTCCACATCTTCCATGGAAATGTACTTAGGACTCATGGCAGCAACCTGCATGGCTATATCCTTGCCCAGAACCTTTAAAACTTCCTTGTCGCCTTCGGATTCCAAAGCCACTAAAACGGAAATTTTTCCGCCGCCGTGTATGTAGTCAACCACAAGACCCTTATCGACTTTAACCTCTCCGAATCTTCTAAGTGACATATTCTCACCGATAGTTGCTATTTTATCCGTTAAAACTTCCTGGACTGTTTTTCCCTCCTTAAGCACTAAAGCCTTTAAAGCCTCTAAATCTTTCGGATCATTATCAAGAACAGCCTTAGCCGTTTCTTCAACAAAGCTTTTGAATTCTTCATTTTTGGCAACGAAATCAGTTTCTGAGTTTACTTCAATTACGACACCCTTTTTCTCATCAGCTGAAATCAGGGCTGTAGTAAGACCTTCCGATGCTATTCTGCTTGATTTTTTTGCAGCTTGCAAAAGTCCCTTTTCTCTTAGATAAACAATTGCCTTCTCAATGTCTCCGTTTGTTTCCTTCAATGCTTTTTTGCAGTCCATCATGCCTGCATTTGTTTTTTCTCTTAGTTCCTTAACCATTGATGCTGTAATTTCCATTAATATAACCTCCATATTTAAAAAGAAGGCGTAAGGAAATAATTCCTAACCCCTTACTTCTTTTGTTTTTTATTCTTCTACAAATTCGATTTCATCTGCTATTTCTAATTCTTTGTCTGATTCTAATTCTTCTTCGGATATCTCATCGTCTTCTTCAACTTCATCATCCGTCATCTGAACACCTTGTTTTCCTTCAAGGACTGCATCAGCCATGGTCCCTGTCAAGAGTTTTACAGCTCTGATGGCATCATCGTTGCCCGGGATAACAAAATCCACTTCATCGGGGTCACAGTTTGTATCAACAATTGCCACAACCGGAATTCCTAAAATCTTTGCTTCCTGGACAGCTATTCTTTCTTTTCTCGGGTCAACGACAAACAAGGCACCCGGCAGCCTATCCATATTCTTGATTCCGCCTAAGAACTTTTCAAGTCTTTCGGCTTCATTTTTTAATTTGAAAACTTCCTTTTTTGTAAGGAGATCAAATGTGCCGTCCTCTTCCATTGTCTTTAATTCGTTGAGCCTTTCAATTCTCTTTCTGATTGTTGAATAGTTTGTCAGCATTCCTCCCAGCCATCTTTGGCTCACATAGTGCATGCCGCACCTTATGGCTTCGGTTTTTGTTGATTCCTGAGCTTGTTTTTTTGTTCCGACGAAGAGTATATCCTCACCGTTTGCCACAACCTCCTTGATAAAGTTGTAGGCTTCATCTACTTTATCGCTTGTTTTCTGCAAATCGATAATATAGATTCCATTTCTTTCCGTAAAAATGTACTCTGCCATTTTGGGATTCCATCTTCTGGTTTGATGTCCAAAGTGAACCCCTGCTTCCAGTAATTTTTTCATACTGATAATTGCCATTTATTTTTTCCTCCTTTTGTTTTACCTCCAGATTTGTCATATCATGATAAAGACCGTTTCCGGCACAACTCCATCAATGATCCGAATCTGTGCGTAATCATGATAAGTATATCATAGCCGATTTTATTTGGCAATATTTAATTATTAAATATGTGTATATTTTCAAGTATTCTTTAATGAGTATTATTGCTTTTTTCGCATTTTTTATTTACACATACCGGCTTCTTGTTCTTTAAAACCATGATTTCACCGCAGGATGAGCATTTTTCCCCGGTTGGTTCAAACCATGAAACAAATTTACAAGCAGGGTAATTTGAGCATCCAAAGAATTTCCGTCCTGCTTTTGTATACTTAATTAATAATTGATTGCCGCATTGGGGACAGTTAACATCTATGGTTTTAATGACAGGCTTAGTATTTTTGCAATTGGGATAATTGGAGCAAGCCAAAAATTCTCCGAATTTTCCCTTTCTTAAAAGCATCTTTGAGCCGCATTTTTCACAAATTTCATTTGTTTCTTCGACAGGCCCCTTGCCGTTTAAGGGTTTTGTATTTTTGCACTCCGGATAATTGGGGCAGGCAAGGAATTTCCCGTACCTCCCGCTCTTTATAACCATGAAGCTGCCGCATTTCTCACATTTAACATCGGAGACTTCGTCCTTTATTTCGATTTCTTTCATTTCTTCTTCTGCCACCTTGAGCTCATTTTTAAAGCCTCCGTAAAATTCCGAAATTACTCTTTGCCAATCCACATCCCCGCTTGCAATATCATCCAGCCGGTCTTCCAAATCAGCGGTGAATTTTTCATTTACAATATTAGGGAAGTACTTCTCCATCATTTCAGTGACTAAAAAACCCATATCTTTGGGTACTAAGTATCCTTTTTCCTTGGCTACATACTCCCTGCTTGTTATGGTTGTGATGGTAGGGGCATAGGTGCTGGGCCTCCCTATTCCCTTTTCTTCCAAATCCTTGATAAGGCTTGCTTCCGTGTAACGGGCAGGAGGCTGGGTAAAATGCTGTTCGGGGATTACCTTTGTTATGGGCAAAACCTCATTTATTTCCATCTGGGGGAAGGTTTTTTCGTCTTTTTCATCCGTATAACCGTAGACTGCCCTAAAACCGTCAAAAGCAAGGACCCTGCCGCTGCTTTCAAAAATATTTTCATTATTGTTAAATAAAACCTTTGTAACATCATATTCCGCATCCTGCATCTGGCATGCGAGGGCCCTTTTCCAAATAAGGCTGTAGAGCTTATATTGGTCGGGAGTGAGGCTGTCCTTTATCTTTTCCGGCGTCCTCAGGAAAGATGTGGGCCTTATGGCTTCATGGGCATCTTGGACTTTATTTTCACTTTTCTTTTTCTTGCCGTATACCCTGTACTTATGATACTTTTCTCCGTAATTTGTTAAAATGAATTGCTTTGCATCTTTTATCGCTTCGTCCGATAACCTGAAGGAGTCGGTTCTTATATAAGTGACAAGACCTAAGTTGCCTTCACCTTTTACCTTCACTCCTTCATACAGCTGCTGGGCAACCATCATTGTTTTTTTTGAAGTAAAGTTAAGCCTTTTGTTTGCTTCCTGCTGAAGGGAGCTTGTTGTAAAGGGAGGACTCGGTTTTGAATAGCTCTTGGATTTGTCGATTTTTATAACAGTGATTCTTTCTTTGTCTATGCTTTCAAGTATTTTGTTGATTTCATCCTGAGTTTTAATTTTAACCTTTTTTAATTTGTCATTTTCAAAAAAACCTACATATTTAGCAATTACTTTATTTCTTGATTTTTTCAGCTCAAGCTCCAAGGTCCAATACTCTTCGGGCTTGAAAGCACGAATTTCCCTCTCCCTGTCTATAATCAGCTTCAGGGCTACCGATTGAACCCTGCCCGCGCTTAAACCTTTTTTTATCTTCTTCCATAAGAGGGGGCTTATCTTATAGCCTACCAACCTGTCAAGGACACGTCTGGCCTGTTGGGCATCAACCAAATCTATATCTAACTTACGCGGGTTCTTGCTTGCATTTTTTATTGCATCCTTGGTTATTTCGTTAAATACGATTCTTATTTCCTCATTTTCATCTAAATTCAAAATTTTAGCCAAGTGCCATGAAATAGCTTCCCCTTCCCTGTCAGGGTCTGTTGCCAGGAATACCCTATCTGCCTTTTTGGCTTCTTTTTTTAGCTCCTGTATTATTTCTCCTTTTCCTCTTATTGTTATATAAGTTGGCTCAAAATTATTATCTATATCTATTCCTAACTTGCTTTTGGGTAAATCTCTCACATGTCCAACGGAGGCCTTAACAATGTAATTGCTTCCTAAAATATCTCGTATAGTTTTAGCTTTAGCCGGAGACTCAACAATCAATAAATTTTTCATCTTTCCTCCACAAATATATCCGTTTAACATTCACCTTATAATACAATTTTTTATTTGTCAATAGCTTATCCATGCAGACATAATAAAAACACCGGACCAATACTATTGTTTGACAATATTTAATAATTTTCACAAATATAGCAAAGGCTAAGCGATAAAAAGCTATACCTGCCGGTATAGCCCTATTTTCACTTCGCTATTTATTATTTGTTATTACTTATTTGCTCTCTAAAGCATTTTTCACTGCTGCCTTTATTCCGTCACTTGTGAATGTAGCACCTGAAACCCCGTCAACTTCTACGGAATCTGCTTCCGCTATCTTGGCAGGAAGTTCATCTATTGCTATAGACCCTATACCCGGTGTTTCACCATCACCTGCTGCTTCTACAGATACAATGTCATCCCCGCTTATAACTACCGTTACCGAAATCTCTCCGCCAAATCCTTCTGCGGTTCCCGTAAGTGTTACAGGTTCACTTCCGGAACTTGCTTTTGTTTCCAAGGCATTTTTCACTGCTGCCTTTATTCCGTCACTTGTGAATGTAGCACCTGAAATTCCTTCAACGTCCGCTGAATCAGCTTCTGCTATCAAGGCAGGAAGTTCATCTATTGCTAAAGACCCTATGCCCGGTGTCTCACCATCACCAACTGCTTCTACCGAAATAATATCGTCACCCTTTACGACTAAGGTAACGTTAATATCTCCGCCGAAACCTTTTGCCGTACCCGTCAGTGTTTCTTCCGCATCTGCTGATGCAGTTCCCGTACCCCCCATATTATCAACAAATGCTAAGAAGCCAAAAGACAATGCGAATATAATTATAATTGCTAATACCTTTTTCATTATTTCCTCCTATTATTCTAAGCCAGATAGAGAATTATTTTTTTATAACATTGAAGATTATACAACACTTAATTAGGTATGTAAAGATGAAAACGAATTTTTCTACAAATATTATAAAATTATAATTTTAATAGTCTGTGACACATCACAAACCCGCTTCACAATAAAGCGGGTTCACTTCATTTAAGATTTGTCACGGCTTATTTTATGCCTTCTTGATTTTTTCCAAAATCATTTTACCGCATTCAATCTGGTCGGGAATTTTCCCGTCCTTGTCCCGCACACGCCATATATCGGGTGTAATTTCATCTGCAACATAAATTTTACCCTGGTCATCATAGCCTATTTCTATTTTGAAATCAATCAGGGTCAGGTCCATTTTTGCCAATTCTTCCTTAAGGACCCTTCCAACCTTTTCCGTAATTCTTAAGGCTTCATCATACTGGCCTTCTTTTAAAAGGCCTTTCATGATACACAGCCTTTCGCTTATCAAGGGGTCTCCCTGTTCATCATCCTTAAGGGTAACCTCACTGTAAGGGGGGTCAAAGGGGATTCCTTCTTCCAGCCCAAACCTCCTGCACATGCTGCCTGCAGTGAAATAGCGGAGAACAAATTCTAATTTAGGTACGGTAAGACTTCTGACCTTCATGAGCCTTCTTTCGATGTCGGCACCTAAATAATGGGTTGGTATACCGTTTTTCTCCATGAGTTCGAAAAAATACCCGGAGATTATCAGGCCGGTTTTACCCTTGCCTTCCACGCTTCCGCCCACAGTATTGGAGCCCGGGTCAAAAACTCCGTTTTCTCCCGTTGCATCATCCTTAAACAAAATGTAGACGGAGCCGTCATCTTCGTTTTTTAATACTGTCTTTGTTTTTCCTTCATAAAGTGTTTTCATTTTTTCTCCCATCCATAATTAAAATTTATCTGTAATCGTCTTGTCTCTGCATCCTTCTTTGGGCATCTTTTTTTGCCATATCCTGACGCTTATCGTAGAGCTTCTTGCCCTTTGCTACGGAAAGCTCCATCTTAACAAGACCATTTTTCAAATATAAGCTTAAGGGTATGAGGGAATAGCCTTTTAAGGTGGCAAGCCCCGCAAGCTTTCTTATTTCTCTTTTGTTCAATAGAAGCTTTCTTGGTCTTAAGGGGTCTAAATTATATATGTTCCCTTTTTCGTAGGGACTTATGTGCATATTGTAAACAAAGGCTTCGCCGTCCTTAATGCTTACATAGCTGTCCTTCAAATTGACCTTGCCCTGCCTTATGGATTTAACTTCTGTTCCTGCAAGGACCAAGCCTGCTTCATATTTTTCTTCTATGAAGTATTCGTGATATGCCTGTTTGTTTTTTGCAATTATTTTTTCAGCCATTCTACCACCTATCCGATAAACTCTCTTATGCACCTTCTGTATGCTTCAAGAGGGTCCTCTGCCAATGTAACCGGCCTGCCCACAACTATGTAATCCGAACCTAAAACCCTTGCCATTGCAGGACTTGTAACCCTCTTCTGGTCTCCTGCATCATTTTCCGCAAATCTTACTCCTGGGGTTACGGTTAAAAACTCTTTACCGCATGCATCGTGAACCATTCCCGCTTCAAGGGGTGAGCAGACAACCCCGTCCAGGCCAGCCTTTTTTGCACATCTTGCATAGTGGATTACCACTTCTTCCATAGGTCTGTCAATCAGGATATCACTTTTCATTCTCTCCCGGTCCGTGGAAGTAAGCTGGGTCACGGCAACCAATAAAGGCCTTGTGCCGTCATGGCGGGTCAATCCTTGCAAGGCGGCTTCCATCATTGGAAGGGTTCCTGCCGCATGAACGTTCACCATATCTATAGGCCAGGCCGACAAAACCCTCATGGCCTTATAGACAGTATTGGGAATATCGTGCAGCTTAAGGTCCAGAAATATTTTATGTCCCATGGAACTTATTATTTTTACTATTTCAGGACCTTCTCCGTAAAATAATTCCATGCCTATTTTTACAAATGGTTTTTCTTCCTTAAATTTCGAAAGAAAACCGATAACTTCTTCTTTATTGCTGAAATCACACGCAACAATTACATCCTTACCCATAATATCTCCTTGTATTCTAACCAAAGCAAGTATACCATAAAGAAACAATAAATAAAATAATTTTTAGGATATTTTTTGAAGTGCAAGAGCGATTTCCGCACCTAAGGCTGCATTGTTATAGACAAGCATAATATTGGCTTCAAGGCTGTCTCCGCCGGTGATTTCCTTAACCTTAGCCAGCAAAAATGGAGTGGATTCCTTTCCCTTTATCCCTTTTTCCTCAGCTTCCTTAACTGCATTATCTATTGCTTTGTTTATAGTGTCATAATCCATTTGATACTTCTCTTCTATGGGGTTTGCTATAACCATGCCTCCCTTTAGGCCCAAATCCCATTTAGCTTTTAATGCCAATGCTATTTCTTCAGGGCTGTCAACCCTGTAATCTACCTTGTAGCCGCTCTTCCTTGTATAGAAAGCAGGCATTTCCCCGGTTTTATAGCCCACCACCGGTACCCCGTGGGTTTCAAGGTATTCCAAGGTTAAACCTATGTCTAAAATTGACTTTGCTCCTGCACAGACAACAGCTACATCGGTTTTGGACAATTCCTCCAAGTCTGCAGATATATCAAAGCTTTCACTTGCCCCCCTGTGGACCCCTCCTATACCCCCTGTGGCAAAAACTTTGATTCCTGCAAGGGATGCTATTAGCATGGTAGAAGCAACCGTCGTTGCCCCGTCTAATTTTTTTGATACTATAAAAGGAATGTCTCTTCGGGATGTTTTTATAACATCTTTTGCCTTGCCCAAATACTCAATTTCTTCCTCAGTGAGGCCGACCTTTAATACTCCCTTCAAAATTGCTATTGTTGCAGGAACAGCCCCCCTATCCCGGATAATTTTTTCAACATTCAAGGCTGTTTCAACGTTCTTGGGGTAGGGCATGCCGTGGGATATAATCGTTGATTCCAAGGCAACTACAGGTTTGCCTTCCTTTAAAGCATCATTTACTTCCGGATTAATATTTAAATACTCTTTCATGATAGTTTAACTCCTTCACCTTTAAATTTATAAGTTCTTTTGACATATTAGGATTTATGGTATTTTCATGGGAAATTGCTATTGCTGACGCAGCAGTTGCAAGCCTTGCTGCTTCATCTATGCCGGTATTCATCAGGTGACAGTATACCAGGGCTGCCATGAAGGCATCTCCGGCTCCCGTCGCATTGACCGGTTTTAAACCATCAGCCCCTATTATTTTCATGGTATCATTGTTTGAATAAAAGACACCATCTTTTCCTAAGGTGATAAAAACCCTCTTGACTCCCCTATCCAAGAGGTATTGACAGTTTAATGCCAGGCTTTTCTCATCCTTGGCCTGGATTCCCGTTATGGCTTCCACTTCCAACCTGTTGGTTTTCAAGGTATGAATATTTCCTATAAGGTTTTTTGCCTTTTTTGCTTTAGATACTGAAACCGTATCTAAAAAAATATCTTTATCCTCAAATTCCACTAAGAGATATTCGATAACATCCGCAGGTATATTGGTATCCAGAACCAGAAGCAAAGACTCATCAATAAGGCTCTTTTTTTCTTTAATGAAATTTAGAGTCATTTTTTCAAGTATATCCATGCTGTTAATTGCTATGTACATGTCCTTGTTTTCATCCAGTACGGCTAAGTAAATTGAGGCTTTTTCACCCTTTACAACCATGGTGTCATTCATGTCCAGGCCTGACCCGGCAGAATCCGTTAAAATTTTTTTGCTGTAAATATCATCCCCCACTACGCTTATAAGCTTTGTGTTTACACCTAACCTAATAAGGTTCTCGCCTATGTTTCTGCCTACCCCGCCCATGGATATTTTCACTCTTCCGATATTTGAATCCTCAGGAATCAGCCTCTCATTGGGAAATCCCTGAATATCCACGTTTACGCCGCCTAGGATGATTACGTAACCGGATTTTTGGTCTGTATATTTCATAAATCCTCCAACTGTATTAATCTTCAGCGTTAATATCTATAAACCGCCTGCCCCTTCCCCATACGTTTACAACGGGCAGTACCTTCACAAATGCTCCCGGCTCGATTTTCTTTATAAGCTTTTGAACCATCACCGCTTCGCTGGGTGAGCATATTGATTCTATTTGAATTTTTTCTTCCCTTGTATAACACCCTTTTATCTTAAAAAGACTTACCCCTCTTCCCAGCTCATGCATGATGTAATTGCTGATTTCTTCATATTGGCTGCCGATTATTTCAAGCTTGTAGAGTTTGGTGCCAAAACCAAACATTATATAATCGCAAACCTTGGTTAATATGAATTGGCTGATGATTGAATAAAGTGCAATGTTTCTTCCAAAAACAAAGGCTGCCGTTATAATGATGAACCCATCCAAAATCATCATCAAATAGCTTACGTTGATCGAGGGAAAGAGCTTCTTGTTAAGGATCCTGGCAATAGTATCGGTCCCGCCGAAGGAAAAGCCCTTTCGAAGAATCATTCCCACCCCTAAGCCGTAAAAGAGGGAAAAGTAAATTGAAGCCAGCAAGAGGTCATTTTCAACAAACTTAAATTCAATACCCTGCATCAGCATCAATACCGTAGGGTAGAGAACAGAAAGAAAAACAATTTTCATTATTTCCCTTTTGCCCATCAAAACCAATGCAGCTGTTAAAATGATAAAGGTAGCTATATAATAAATGAAATAATAGTCTATCAATAAATATTTTTCCAATATAATGGCTAATCCGGTAATGCCGCTGGTAATAAGGCCGTTAGGCTTAAGTATGTAATTGACCGAAAAAGCTGTAATGAAACAGCCAACAGACAAGTATAAAGTATCATATAAAATTTTCTTAAAATTATTCATCGAAACTCCTCAATAACCAATCTTTAATTCAAAGTATAACATGTTTTATTGGTATCCGCCATAAAAAAATACTCCTCAGATTGAAGAGTATTCCGTTTTTTAATTTACCTGGAGCAGGTGGAATATGAGCAAAAGCACCGAAGATAAACCTATAGCCCTGTGGACCTTCAGCATATAGGGTTTCTTCATTTTCTTAAACAAATTTCCCCAAATAACCTGGACTAAAACCAAGAGCCACAGAAGATAGCCTGAATGGAGCCTTATTGTTCCAAGTGCCATGTAACCATGGGTAAGAGCTGTTGCCAAAAGAATATATGCAAAGTACATATGCATCTTAGAAAGTAAGGCAGCAGACTTTTTTAGAGCCTTGTTTTTGTTCTGAAAAATAAGCTTATTGATTTTCCTCAGCAAAAATGGAGACAAGAGAAGGGTCAATAACAGGGCATTAATAAATCCCAATATAATTACCATGGCAGCCACCTATTGAGACAATTTTCCTATGACAGGAATGCCTTTCATCTTGGATACGCCGTGGGGTGATATGGTTTTTATTTCCTCAGTCAAATCCCGGCCTGCTTCAAATCCGTTGTGCATTCCGTTTCTCCAATAAGAAACATTGGTCACGTCATATACTATTCCGTCGACTGCTATGTAGGCAGGAGCCCCATCTTTACCGTTAAAAGCTGCAAGTTCATCTATAGTAAATGTTTTTTCGGGTGCAGTGCTTTCATTGTTATCGGCACTGCATCCCACAACAAGAAGAAGCATTAATACTAAGCTCATTATAAGTAATTTTTTCATATAATCCTCCTTATATTTTTTCTTTTTATACCCTGATTATATGACTTAAATCACCTATAGAGACTTTTTCTCGATATTTTTATTGCTTCTTCTTCACAGGTATCCAGATTTCACTGTAAGCGTAGTCTTTTTTGTCCTCATCATGTTTAGTGAAAGAAAAAGTCGGAGCTTTAATCAGTTCGTAATCTGAGGAAGGAAGCCATTCCGAGTATATCATAGCCATGGTGTTTTGCATGGTTGCAGGAAAGGGTCCTTCGTTAGGAAAGACTGCCCAGGTGCAAGCATCAATAGTTATTCTGTCCAAATGCTCGCTCACATTGTTTTCAGTGGTCAAAACACCAATCATGTGGGTTAAATATCCCTCTTCTCTTATGAAATCAGCATCTGCATCATAAGAAGCATTGACGATTTCATAGGGTTCCATGTTTTGAAGAGCATGCATTTCCTTCCTTTGGTCTTCTGTTATGCTCATGGCAAGCTTTACTATCTCCTTGTTTA
The DNA here is from genome assembly GCA_012520455.1 of Tissierellia bacterium. Lineage (GTDB taxonomy): Bacteria > Bacillota > Clostridia > Tissierellales > Sedimentibacteraceae > Sedimentibacter. The sequence goes on along the minus strand of JAAYOE010000109.1, from coordinate 968 downwards.
CTCCTTCAAATTGCATGGGTACACGCCCGCTGACACCTACAATATTAAATCTTGGTTTTTCTTCGATTCTAAATTCCATGGGAATTCCTCCTTTAATTGTTATTATGAATGAAAGTTTGGGAAAGGACTTACTTATTCCCTTTTTTGCCACATCAGAGGGTAAAAAACCGGTCCACTTTTTAAAGGCCCGAGTGAAGCCGTCAATGGACTGGTAGCCGTATTTAAAAGCAACATCCGTCACCATTTCTCCCTTCAACAAATCCTTATTTGCTTCGGAAAGCTTCCTATATTTTATATATTCATTCAGGGTCATTCCCGATAGATGGAAAAATATAGTCCTGAAATGGAAATCCGGAATTCCTGAACTTTCAAAAATTTTATCAAGAGAAAAATCATCCTTTATATGGTCTTCGATATAGTCCATGACCCGATTTAATTCTTTTATCATCCTTTTCCCTCCTTCATAAAGCCATGATACCAAAAATAACTTAATAATGCTCGACTTTTTTAATACAAAAAGTATCGGATACGATAAAAGCTCCTCCTCGCCGCTTTCGGCAATATAATTTACTATAGACTCAAAGATTTGACCAACATGCCTTATAGCCGTGTAATAATTGTATGCTTATTTCCAGAAATTACAATAATAAATTAGTATAAATAAAAAGAAAAATATTCAGCAATGAGAAATATTGAACAATAAAAAAACACAATAAAAAAACAATGAATATTGAACAGTACATATATGCGGCTAACTTTAGCTGCCATACTTTAACTGATCTTGTTCATTGTTCACTGTTCCATCTTCATTGCGGCTTTAGCCGCATATTTTTATGGAGGCGGTGGGAGTCGAACCCACGTCCGAAAACATTTCCGAAAGACTTTCTCCGAGTGCAGGACATAATTTATCTTTCGCCTTTACCGCCGCCTATGTCCAAGCTGCAGTATCAGCTATCTCCGATTGGTCC
>JAAYOE010000108.1 GCA_012520455.1 Tissierellia bacterium | reverse complement strand
TAAAGGTGATTGCCGAAGGTGTTGAAACCGAAAAACAATTAAAAATCCTGAAGAAAATCAAATGTGATTTGGTACAGGGATACTATTACAGCAAACCCCTGCTGCCAAAGGATTTTGAGAAATTTTACCATGAATTTAATAAGCTCCGATACGAAGAATTTGAAGAAGTCTGAAATAATTTAATTACAATAAACTGCATTTAGCTGTTATAGGTGCAGTTTTTTTTGTGATTTGTAAGAAGATTATTGACATATGTCGAAATTGGAGTATAATTATTATATACAATGAATAAGGAGGTTTGTTATGTCTTACAGCCCCGCTTTAGGAAGCACTATATCCAATACTAAAATGAGGACGCCGGAAAACATTTCACCCTATTCCGGAATGTGTGCCGTGTGCACGGCAAATTGTATAGGTACCTGTGAAATAGGATTGTCTGCACTGAGAGGTTCGGAAGCAACCTATCCATACCGGAGAGACATAAATCAATTTGCTTCTGAAAAGGATTATCCCTTGGATTTTTCACATTTATCAATTAACGGAAGAGTGTTTGGCGCTTTAGGTTGTGAAGAAAATGCTGATGAAGCTACCTACCCCAAAGCTAAAACCCAAACTGTCTTTGGGATAAAAAGCAAGGTTAAAATGAAAATGCCAATCATTTTGCCTGCAATTGCAAAATTAAACTGGAGGGATTACTATGTTGGTGCTGCCCTTGCGGGTGTAGCAGTGGTAATTGGGGAAGATGCCATTCCCAATGATAAAAATTTAGTTTTGGAAAATGGCAAAGTAGTGTCATCTCCATTAGTAGCAGAAATGGTAAATGACTTTAGGAAGCATAGCAGGGGTTATGGGGAGATCATAATGCAGGCAAACTATGATGATGAGAATTCCGGTGTTTTGGATTACGTTATATCAAAATTAGGCGTAAAGTCCGTGGAACTTAAATTTGGTCAGGCTGCAAAAGGTATTCAGGGTATGGGGAGGATTAACAGTTTAGAGGAAGCTTTAAGGCTACAAGAAAAGGGATACTTGATTTATCCTGACCCATCGGACCCAACCGTGGCTGAGAATTTCAAAAGTGGCAAGGGGCCCGTATTTGAAAAGATAGGAAAGCTTCCTATATGGAATGAAGAAATCCTCAAAAATCGGATTGCACGTTTGAGAGAATTGGGGGCAGACCGCATTTGCTTTAAGACAGGTCCCTTCGATCCCAAGGACTTAGTCAGAATCCTAAAAATAGCATCCGAAAACGAGGCAGACTTGGTGACATTTGACGGAGCCGGGGGAGGAACAGGCAACAGTCCGGTTAAAATGATGAATGAATGGGGAATGCCGACTCTTTATTTGGAAAGCATGCTCTATAATATTTTAAAGCGGATGGATGAAAAAGGTTATTTTCTGCCCCAAGTTGCCATTACGGGAGGCTTTACCTTAGAAGACCACATCTTCAAGGGACTGGCTCTGGGAGCCCCCTATATTCAATTTGTTGCCGTTGGAAGAGCTGCAATGGCTGCGGCAATGGTGGGAAAACAAGTGGGAGAATTAATAGAGGCAGGTAATATACCTAAAGAATATCAGGCTTTTGGAAGCACAAAGGAAGAAATCTTTGCCTGCATAAGAGAATTAAAACTTTATTATGACAAGGCAGAAGACTTGCCGCCGGGAGCCGTAGGAGTATATTCATATATCAGCAGGCTGGCAGCAGGCGTGAAGCAGCTAATGGCCTTAAACCGTAAATTTGACATAAAACACATAGACAGGACCGACATTTACCCCCTGACAGATTTGGCAGCAGGGGTAACAGGCTTAGCTACTTATGAAGATGTTTATGTAAGAGAATTAGAAAAACTATAGGAAGATATAGTTTCAGCAGAAAAATCTTTGACATTCAGAGGATAACAAATGAAATATAAGGTTAATAAAGAAAAGTGCAGGGCGTGCAAAATGTGCCTGAGATCCAGGTGTCCTGCCATAAAAATAACCGATAAGGCTGAAATCAATATTGAAAAATGCAACGGCTGCGGCCTTTGCGCAAGTTTGTGTTTAGTAGAGGCGATAGAAGAATACAAATAATTGTCCAAGAGGGCAGTGGTAAATTCTCCTGTTAAGACATAAAGATTTTGAAATACGCTCATTATAAACTGCAAAAATAATTTTTGCAGTTTTTTTAAATTATTATTGACATATGTCAGAAAACATGTATAATATTATTATAAATGACATATGTCAATAAAGAAAGGAGGATAAAAATGCCAGGAAGAGACGGAAGAGGCCCTATAGGAATGGGACCGATGACAGGAAGAGGTTTCGGACTTTGCAGCCATAGTTTTCATGGCAGAAGAAACTGCTTGGGAAGAGGCTTTGGACCGGGGTATGGTGCAAGATTCGGATTTGGTTATGGTCCCGGATATTTTATGCAGGATGTGACTGAAAAAGAATTTTTGAAAAAGCAAAAAGAATACCTGGAATCGCAAATAAGACTTCTTGAAAAAGAATTGGAAGATTTGAAAGATGATTAGGAAGGTTGGAGGAAATCATGAAAATTGCTATACCGGTTGATGATAAGAACATTAAAGGCAATGTATGCCTATCCTTTGGCAGGGCACCTTATTTTATGCTCCATGATACCGAAAACAAGGAAAATAGTTACATTATTAACAGTGCAGCAAATAGTCAGGGAGGGGCTGGAATAAAGGCTGCTCAGATTATCCTTGACAACAAGGCAGATGTTTTGATTACTCCAAGGTGCGGAGAAAATGCTGCTCACGTTTTAAAGGCTGCCCAAATTAAAATATATAAATCCGACAACAATTCAATTGAAGACAATTTAAAGAAATTCAAGGAAAATAAGTTAAAACCATTGGATCAAATACATCACGGCTTTCACGGTCACGGGGGAAAATAATGAAAATTGCAGTTTTAAGCGGTAAGGGGGGAACCGGTAAAACATTTGTATCTGTTAATTTATCTTTTGCTGCAGGTAATTCAAATTATGTTGACTGCGATGTAGAAGAACCTAACGGTCGCCTTTTCTTTAAGCCTGAACTAATAAGCAGGGAGAAAGTCTGTGTTAAAATTCCAAAAATAAACAACGACCTCTGTAGGCGATGCAGGATATGTGTAGATTTTTGCAAGTTCAATGCCTTGGCATACATAAAAGACAAAGTTCTAGTATTTGAAGAAATATGCCATTCTTGCGGCGGTTGCATGCTGCTTTGCCCAGAAAAAGCAATTTCTGAAAAAGATAAAGAAATAGGTGAAATACAGGAAGGCCTTTTTAAGGATTCTAATATTTACACCGGAATCCTAAATACCGGAGAGGAAACAGGGGTTAGTATTATCAAGAAATTATTAAAGACAATTAAGGATAAGCCTTATACCTTTATAGATTGTCCTCCGGGCAGTTCCTGCAGCGTCATGGAGAGCATAAAGGATGCAGATTACTGTATATTGGTGGCTGAGCCTACCTTATTCGGAGTTCACAATTTTGATATGGTATATAATCTTGTAAGAGTTTTCGATAAACCCTTCGGCGCTGTCCTAAACAAATGCTTAGAGGGAGAAAATCCGGCGGAAGAATACTGTAATGATAAAAACATAAAAATTCTGTGCAAAATCCCTTTCGACCATGAATTGGGCAGACTAAATTCAAATGCAGAAATTGCAGCAGAAAAAAATGAAAAATATAAGAGCCTGTTCACCTCATTATTAAATACTATAAAGGAGGAAGTTGAATGAAAGAGCTTTTAATCCTGAGCGGCAAAGGGGGAACGGGTAAAACCACCCTTGCAGGTGCATTTATTAAGCTATCTGATGCTAAGGCCTTTGCAGATTGTGATATAGATGCTCCTAATCTGCATTTGATTATGGAACAAAATTCCAAACCTGAGCTTTCGGATTTTTTCGGCCTTGATAAAGCATTAATTGATAAGGATAAATGTATTTCTTGCAATCTGTGTTATGAAAACTGCAGATTTGATGCGATATCCAAGGATCATGGATATCAAGTCAAAATCTATGAGTGTGAAGGATGCGGTGTTTGTGAAGCTGTTTGTCCTGCATCTGCCGTAAGTTTAATGCCTTATAAGGCAGGGGACATGACCTTATATAGGGAGCCAAAAGTCTTTTCAACGGCAGAATTAAGGATGGGGAGCGGGAATTCGGGATTACTTGTCACAGAAGTAAAAAAAAACATGAGGCTTGCAACGGATGCTGATTTTGCCATAATTGACGGGTCACCGGGCATAGGTTGTCCTGTTATTGCATCAATCAGCGGCGTCACTATGGTCTTGATAGTTGCCGAGCCCTCCTTGTCAGGAATCAGCGATATGAAAAGAATCATTGAAACAGCCAAAAAATTTAATACGAAATTGGCCGTTTGCATAAATAAGTATAATACAAATGTTGAAAACAGTGAAAGGATAAAAGGGTTTTGCCAAGATGAGAATCTTACATTTGCAGGAGAAATCCCATTCGATAAAAAAGCCCCGGAAGCAGTAAATAAGGGATTAACAATTGTTGATATTGATTGTGCGGCAGGGAAAGCCGTACGAGAAATATATAAAAAGACAATAAAAATTTTATTCAATTAGGAGAAGAAAATGAGCGAGAATTGTAATGAAAGCTGCAGTTCCTGCAGCCAGGTATGCGAAAGCAGAAGAGAAGAGCAGACAAACTTTTTGGAAAGGCCCCACCCTCAAAGCAATATTAAAAAAGTAATAGGTGTTATAAGCGGTAAGGGGGGAGTTGGCAAATCCTTGGTTACATCCATGCTGGCAGTAACCATGAGCAGGAGAAATCATAAGGTTGCAATATTGGATGCTGATATTACAGGACCCTCGATACCAAAATCATTCGGAATAACCGAAAAAGCAAGGGGGAGGTCTGACGGCGTCCTGCCTGTTAAAAGCAAAACCGGCATTAAAGTTATGTCAATCAATCTTTTGCTGGAAGATACAAGTGACCCTGTTGTATGGAGGGGTCCCATAATTGCAGGCACCGTAAAACAGTTTTGGACGGATGTTATATGGGGGGACATAGATTATATGTTCATTGACATGCCCCCCGGAACCGGTGATGTACCTCTAACGGTATTTCAATCTATACCTCTTGATGGGATTATAGTAGTAACATCACCCCAGGAATTGGTATCAATGATTGTGGAGAAGGCGGTAAAAATGGCTGAAATCATGAATATTCCAATTATTGGAATAGTTGAAAACATGTCATATTTCAAATGCCCGGACTGTAATAAAGATTATAAAATATTCGGAGACAGTAAAATCGAAGAAGAAGCAAAAAAACACGGCATAGATCTTATTGCCAGGCTGCCTCTGGATACAAAAATATCTTCCATGTGCGACAAGGGTTTGATTGAGCTTTCCGGAGATGAATTGTTTACCGGTATAGCTGAAATTTTAGAAGAAATGGAGGGCTAAAATGGTAATAGCGGTAGCAAGCGAAAAGGAAAAGGTTACGGAACATTTCGGTCATTGTGAGAATTTTAATATTTATGAAACGGACGGGGATAAAATAGTAAAAAGCCGGTCGGTTAAAAACCCCGGCCACAGACCGGGATTCCTTCCCAATTTTTTAAACGAAATGGGTATAAATGTAATAATATCAGGGGGAATGGGCAGCGGTGCAATTGAAATATTCAATGAAAAAGGCATCGAAGTGATAACAGGAGCCAGGGGTGAAGCGAAAATTGCGGCAGAAGAATACTTAAAGGGCAATTTGAAATCAACGGGTTCAGTTTGTCATGAGCACAAGCACCATGACGAATGCGGAGAATTTATGATATAAGTCAGGTTAGGTTTTTACTTTGGTTATCTACAAAATAGAGCATATAATATATTACTT
>JAAYOE010000107.1 GCA_012520455.1 Tissierellia bacterium | reverse complement strand
GTCCCCGAAAAGACAGTCCCCGAAAAGACAAAGATGAAAGGAAAGAGCTGTGAAAAGAATTGATACGATAATATTTGATATGGATGGCACCTTGCTTAATTCCCTCGGAGACATCGCTGACGGTGTCAATTATATCTTGAAGAAATATGGCTATCCGCCAAGGACTTATGATGAAATAAAAAGCTTTGTAGGTAACGGAGCAGCAAGGCTTATGAGCAAAGCCTTGCCAGACGGTCAACAAACCCCTGATTTTGAAAGAATACTTGAAGAATATAAAAAGTATTATTTGGACCATAACAATATTAAAACATCACCCTATGCAGGCATCATGGACCTGTTGAGAGAATTGTCTCTAAAGGGATACAAGCTCGCAATTGTATCAAATAAAAATGATAAGAACGTAAAAAGCCTTAATAAAATATATTTTGAAGCTTATATTAAAACAGCAATAGGAGAATCAAAAGATATAAAAAGAAAGCCTGCCCCTGACATGGTTTATAAAGCGATTGCAGAATTGGGCTCAACTATTGAAAGAGCCGTATATGTAGGAGACTCGGAAGTGGATATCCTAACTGCCGAAAATGCAAACATCCCTTGTCTTTGTGTGACCTGGGGATTCAGGGATAAAGAATATCTAAAAGAACAGGGAGCTGAACACATAATAGACCAGCCCCATGAGCTTCTTGAATTTTTAGGCGAAGAACTTGTATCTGAAGGAGTATGAATGTGAAAAAAACCTATGAATTCGATGCAGTAATTTTAAAGGTTCCGGATATAGACGGGGCCTATATTGAGTTTCCCTATGACGTGAAAAAGGAATTTGGCAGAGGAAGGGTAAAAGTGTTTGCAACCTTTGACGGTGAACCCTATGAAGGGAGCTTAGTCAGAATGGGGACTCCATGTCACATAATAGGCATCAGGAAAGACATACGGGCAAAAATAAACAAACAACCCGGGGATACCATCCACGTTACAATCACAGAAAGAGATTAATATTTTTAGGGACGGTTCTTTTCATTCTCAACAATTTTCGGGGACGGCTCTTTTCGTTCTAAAAAAAAATTAAGTTAATTAAAAATAGAACCGGTATAAGACTGAAAGAGTATAAAAGAGATATACTTTCTGAGAATGAAAAGAACCGTCCCTAAAAATTACTAAGAATTAATGGAACTTTTTGTTAATTAATTACGTCTATTTAATATTGGTATAAGTTGAGGAAGTTATTATAGGAGGTCTTTGATGAATATTAAAAAATTATTGCTTTTGTTGGTCTGTTTAGGGTTACTTGTTTCATGCTCCAATAATGATGTCCAGGAGCCTGAAGGGCCTGTAGAAGAACCGGAAATTGGTGAAGAAAATGTACCTGCGGCCTGGAACATGAATTTTAATGAATTTTATGTGGATGTTCCTTTCGATATTCCTGATTACACCCCTGCTGTGGAGAAATATGAAGTTAATGAAGATTTGTCCAACCTGGTAAATGCAGGTCAATATGCGGGATTTACCGAAAACCAGATGAAATTAATTTATGAAGATGGTTTTGTCGTGTTGAAACCAAGCTATGAATATTTAAAAATGCATCATGTATACGAATTTCCCATGTACAGGGAATCACCCGTATTTATAACGGTGGATTCGGCTCTGCATTTATACCATATTTTTTACGGCAATTCTTTAAAGCTCCTTGAAGTATCTTCCTTGTACGATAAACTGCAGTCATTGACAAAAAACATGGTGGTTGAAAGCTTAAATGCCTATAATGATTCCAAGTATGCAGATTTAAAGGATGAATTGAAATTTGCAGCTGCATATTTTTTAACCGGAGCGAAATTGATTGATGCAGATTTGGAAGGTATAGAAGTTCCGGAGGAAATTGCATCTTTAACCGATGACGAGATAAAGCTTATTGAAGAAGCCTTTGATTTTGCAAGGTCCCCTATATTAGGAAAGGATTTGGATTATTCCCAGTTTACCGTGAGAGGCCACTATGCGGGAAATGAAAAATTAGGCCAATACTTTAAGACAATGATGTGGTACGGCATAAGCGGCTTTCCGGTTTTTGACGAAACAAAAACTGAGCCGGTCCTGGATATGGACAGCCTGACAAAATCAATGATAATAACCTGCCTCCTTTTAAATAATGAAAATAATTTTATTGATTTTGAAAATATCTACAATGCTACGGCTCTTTATGCAGGTATGTCGGATGATTTGGGAATTTTCGAAATAAGAGACTTAATAACTAAGGTCTACGGCCAAAATCCCGACCTGAACTTGTTTAAGGATTCATCCTACCATGATAGGCTCTTGGAGGAAGCCCTTCTGTTGCCGGAGCCTAAAATACAGCCTGAATACACCTTGGTAACTGCACCTGCAGGCAGGCAGTTCAGATTCATGGGGCAAAGATATTCTTTTGATGCGGAAGTGATGCAGACCCTTATCAAGCCTATAATAAGGCCGGTACCATCCGGGCTTGATGTGATTGCTTCCTTTGGAAGCATAAGGGCGGAAGAACTTTTGGATACTTACTACAAACCAAAGGAAGCTTGGGATAAATACGAAGAAAACTTAAACCTCATGCGGAAAAAGCAGGCTGAAATCACGGATGATGAGTGGAAGTCCGACTTATACAAGGGATGGCTGTGGAGCATTAAATCAGCTGCCGTTTCTTTTGAGGATATGGAAGGCATGCCTTCTTTCATGAGAAATCAAAAATGGACGGACAAAAACATCCATACAGCCCTTGGAAGCTACGCCGAACTAAAACATGACAGCATCTTGTACATGAAGCAGTCCGGTGCCGAGATGGGCGGAGGGCTTGAGCCGATAACACCTTATAATTATGTGGAGCCCAATGTTGAAGTCTATGCAAAACTTAAGTGGCTTGCAGAAAATACGAAAGCACAATTAGAAGCAAGAAATATGCTTAAGGATGAAATTGGTCAGGTATTGGACCAAATAATAAAAATCCAGGATACCTTGATGGTTGTTTCGGTTAAAGAGCTTACCAATCAAGCAATTACAGAAGAAGAGAACTTAGACCTCTACAGGTACGGGGGAATGATTGACAGCATAATTCAAATAATGCAGATGAACCTCATTAGGCATGGGGTTGACACCAGCAATGATTTCACTACGGCATTAATAGCTGATGTTTCAACGATTGCGCCAAACAGCCTCTTTCCAAAAGGAACCTATTTGGAAATAGGGAACGGCCTCCCTTGTGAAATCTATGTAGTATGTCAGACCAACGGAAAGACATATTTGGCAAGGGGAGCCTTGTTCAACTATTATGAATTCCTGTCTGATAAGAGGCTTACCAACCACGAGTGGCAGACAATGGTCGGAGTAAAAAGAATGGCCATGGTTTATGACGAGGAAAAGAGTATTCATGTCCCCAAGGATATATACGACGAAGCCGGAAACAGGATTCTTGAAGAAGGCGAATATGATTTTGAAAGTATAACAATTACAGGCCCTTCCGAATATATGATTCCTAAGCCGGATTGGACAGGGACATTTATATCACAGGAAGAAAACAAGGTAACCATAAAGGATATAGCTGTTAGCTGGGAGTAATATGAAAAAACTGCTAATACCGGTCATATTGATAGGGGCTGTCTGTTTACTCTTCAGGCAGCCCGAGTATTATGGCGCAGGGGAAATATCAACAGAACAAAACACCTATGACTTATATGAAAAAGACAATTATTTATATATAAAAAGAGATAAAAAATATGGCAAAATATTTGGTGAAGAAATAATTGACTATAAAATATACAACATAGATTCGGATATTGATGAAGAAATCTTGGTAATAACCAAGCATGAAGCAGGAGAATTCGGCAGTGATTTCATCATATATGACACGAAAGAAGCTGATGGGACCTTAGTGGCAAAAGAAATATACAGGCATGATTTTTCCGATATCAAACCTTGGAAGGTTGATGCCTGCAATTTGGATAATGACGGCCAGGCAGATATATTTATCGGGGTATATAAAGATACCGTATTCTATAAAGATGTGAGAAGGAGACCCTTCTTTTATTCATGGGACGGAAACCGGCTCCATAAGAAATGGTTGGGTTCATTTTTCACTGAATGGGACTTGGTGGACATAACCTTCGGGGATTATTACAATTTAGGCTATGATGTGGCTGCGGTTTTGGAAAAAAACCAGGATGCTTACAGGATAGGCATTTATCAATTCATAGGCTTTGGTTTTGAAAACATGAAAACAATAGATTCCGGGGACGGTTCTTTTCGTTCTCAAATAGATCTGCTTTTTGAAAAATAAGATTTTAGAATTTTAGGGACGGTTCTTTTCGTTCTTAAAGAAAAGTATTCAACTTACCGGGGACAATTTTAAAAATTCGAGAACAAAAAGAACCGTCCCCAAAATTCCATTAATTAATTTTTAATAATTCATTAATGATTTCATAATTTAATGAAATTACAATAGATATAAAATATCAAAATTTAGTCTGGTTGCTATTTGGAGGGATGATGAAAAAGTTTTTTACTCGTAGGAAGATTATTGTTTTTGTTGTGATTGCAGTGGTTGGAGCAATCATATTTTGGTTTGCAAGCAAGGGTTCCAAGGCGCCGGTGGTGACGGCAAACATATCAGAATTGGAAAGAAAAACCTTAGAACATGTTATTTCTGTGAAAGCGCCCCTGGAGGGAATCGAAAAGGCGGAGGTTACATCTCCTTTAAACTACAAAATAATCGATATAAGGGTCCAGGAAGGAGATTTGGTTAGAAAGGACGATGTTTTAGCCCTATTGGACAGGGACGAACTGGAAAAAGAAATTGAATACGAAGAAAATCAAATAGAATTAATCAAATTGGAAGCTCAAGAAAAAATCAAGGCTCTGCAGATTGAATACGACAAGGCATTAGCAAGCTTCAGGGACATGGAAAAAGCATATGAGCAGAATAAGGACCTGTTTGAAAACGGGGTAATAACCGAAGAAGCCTTCAAAAAGACAGAACAGGATCTGGAAAACTTAAAGATGAGCCTCGAGACTTATAATGCCGTCAACGGCAAAATACAATTGTCCCAAGCTGAGAAAAAACGCATCGAAATACAGGAGGACCAGCTTAAGCTAAAGAAGGAAGAACTTGAAAAGGTCATGATAAAAAGTCCCATTGACGGGACCGTCACCAGGGTTAATGTCAACATCGGAAGATATGCCAAGGATACCGAAAACAGCCAGGCCATGTTTGTGGTGGAAAACTTGGAAAAGCTGCAAATGAAGGCGTCCGTGAGCGAATTTGACGTGGGAAAAATTAAATTGAATCAAGAAGTAGAAATCCATTCGGATATTTTAGGCAAGGATTTTGCTAATGGAAGGGTGGCAAGGATATCCCCCACAGCGGAGCAAAAGGACATCAACACCATGGAAAGGGTGATTCCTGTTTTAATCGATGTCACAGAAAGGCCGGAAAATTTAATAGCAGGAGTAATTGCCACCGCTAAAATAAGAACCGAGAAGAAAGAAAATGTATTTGCTGTCCCATCGGGAGCCATAGTTCAGGTTGGAGAAGAATACAAAATTTACATACTAAATGAAGACAATACCGTAAGGTCTATTCCTGTAGAAATCGGACTTGAAACCGATTTGGAATCAGAAATCACGGGAGAATTATCCGAAGGAATGAAGTATGTTGTAAACCCCGATGAAACATACGAAGACGGCATGACCGTAATTCCTAACGAAAATGAGTAGGTTGATATGGACATGATGATTAGAATCGAAAACTTAAATAAAATTTACAAAACCGGCTCTGTGGAAGTCCATGCATTAAAGGATGTAAACATTGAGGTTGCCTACGGAGAATTTGTAGCCGTCATGGGTCATTCAGGCTCGGGAAAGTCAACTCTTATGAATATATTAGGATGTCTTGACAGACCCACCAGCGGCAAGTATTTTCTTGATGGAATTGATATCGATAAACAAAGCCCGGATGAGCTTTCCCTGATAAGAAACAAAAAAATCGGCTTTGTTTTTCAAGCTTTTAATTTAATACCCAGAACCAATGTCCTTAGAAATGTGGAACTTCCCATGATATACGCCAAGGTTAAGTCAAAACAAAGAAGGGAAAAGGCTTTGGAGCTTTTGGACAAGGTAGGTTTGTCGGACAGGGTAAACCATATGCCGAATGAATTATCGGGCGGCCAAAAACAAAGAGTTGCCATAGCCAGGGCTTTGGCCAACAATCCTCCCATAATACTAGCCGATGAGCCTACGGGAAATTTAGACACCAATGCATCGGAAGAAATAATGAAAATATTCAAGAACCTCAACAGGGAAGGAACCAGCATAATAGTGGTCACCCATGAACCCGAAGTGGCAAAATATGCGGACAGAATTATTGTATTTAAGGACGGATGCATAATCGAAGACTCAAGGAAAGAGGGTGGTGAAAATTATTTGGCTTGAAAATATTAAAATAGCTTTTCAGTCTATTTTATCAAATAAAATGCGGTCCCTTCTAACCATGCTGGGAATTATCATAGGAATAAGCTCGGTTATTTCAATCGTGTCAATAGGCGACAGCATGAAGGGGGTCATGGATGATATATACAAAGATTTCGGCAAAAACCGAGCCATTTTGTATGTGGGAAACATAGAGGACTTCAGATCGACGGACTTTTTCTATAACGATGATTTGGAGCTTTTAAAAGAAAGATTCAGTGAAAAGTTGGCCTATATGTGTCCTTCGGAAGCATTGAGAAGCGATGTTACGGTAGGCAGAAACACTATAAAGCTTAGCATGGAATTCATTGACTCCGGCTACGATAAGGTACAACAAATCAAAATGCTATACGGCAGGATGATAAATAACAAGGACATAGAAAGAAAGAGCAAGGTGGTCGTATTAGAACAAAATGCTGCTTTAAAACTTTTCGGAAAAGACAATGTAGTTGGAAAAACAATAAGAGTTAAGATCGACAACAATATAGAAGACCTCCTTATTGTGGGAGTTTATAAAATCGAGATATCGCCCTTTTTAGCCTTGATGCAGGGACAAAGTGCCTATGAAAACAGCTTCATACCATATACAATGCCTACATCATCAAATTATGCTTACTATGCCCTGGATATTTTCATAGATGAAAAGTATTCCATAAGTTTTACAGGGGATGAAATAATAAACTATATCGCCAGGATGAAAAACAGGATGCTTGAAAACTACTTATTTTATACCGTTGAGGAAGAGCAAACACAGGTAGAAAGCGTCGTGACCGGCTTATCAGTGGCGGTTGCAGCCATAGCAGCCATATCCCTCTTGGTTGGTGGAATCGGCATAATGAACATCATGCTGGTATCTGTTACCGAAAGAACGAGGGAAATAGGAATAAAAAAATCCCTTGGGGCAAGAACAAAGGATGTTTTATTTCAGTTTTTGATAGAATCTGCCACTCTTTCCGCAATCGGAGGTCTGGTGGGAACCATGACAGGCATAGGCTTCGTCATGATAGGGGGCTCCTTCATATCCATACCCGTGGTTGTAAATCCGGCTTCTATCATATTAGCAGTAGCATTTGCCATGGTAATCGGAATATTCTTCGGTTATTATCCTGCCAAGAAGGCAGCAAATTCAGACCCCATCGAAGCCTTGAGATATGAATAATAAAAAACCAAAAAGGAGTGATACTGTGAGCCTGACGGAAGAACAAAAGAAACATTATGCAAGACATATAATAATACCTGAAATAGGCCAACAAGGTCAAAAAAAGCTTCTTTATTCGACTGTTTTGGTGTATTGCGAAGATATAAACAGCTTGTGGCCTCTGGCATATTATCTTGCTGCTTTGGGAATAGGGAAAATACTATGTGATTTAAAGGATAATAGGGGTGCAGGCTCCTTATTCGCTGATGTAATGGATTTTAACAATGATACATCAATTGACTATCTCAAGGGAAATGACAATTCCGGAGATTTTTCGGAGGAGAAGGAAAGGGTCATCCCCCCGAGCTTTTGCAGGATTATTCTTGGAAATTACGACTATGTCAAGAGTTTGGCAGCTAAATTGTTAAATGAAAAATATATACCTACTGTTATATCGGTTAATAACCAATGGAAGGGTACCCTGCAAACTTTTACGGATGAGGATTCGTTTAAGAGTTTTGTAACCTTAACAGCAGGTAACAATACATTGGATTCAGGCCAGCCTTTTTTAGCAAACGGATTCTCTGCCGCCCTTTGCGCTATCGAATGCCTTAAGCTTTGCCTTAACATAGGCAACGTAAGAAAAGATATGCTGTTATTTGATTTGCTTAATATGGAATTTGAACAAGCAGATAGTAAGGTTAACCTGTTTGAATTCTTGGATGAAGCAGATAGAACGGATATAAAACAAAAATTGTCAGATGCAAAAGTCCTGATTGTAGGTGTGGGAGGATTAGGCTCTCCGGCGGCCTGCGGGATGGTAATGGCTGATATCAAAAATTTGGGCTTGCTGGATTTAGATGATGTGGAAATAAGCAATTTAAACAGGCAAATACTCCATTCCTTCTCGCGGATTGGCATGCCGAAGGTAAGTTCAGCAGAATTTATGCTAAAAAAACTTAATCCCAAGGTGAGTGTTAAAACTTATTCAACTGAATTAGAATGGGATAATGCAAGCGAAATTTTTTCCGAATATGATTTGATTATTGCCGCTGTTGATAATATACCTTCAAGGTATTTAATAAATGACGCATGCTATTCATTAAATAAACCTTTTGCGGAAGCAGGGATTTATAAATTTAACGGTACTGCAACCACCCTTGTTCCCAACCAGGGACATTGCTACAGGTGTTTATATCCCAATTTTGACACCGGCAATTTATCAAGTGATAAGAGTGTTTTAGGCCCTGTTCCGGGAGTTATGGGATTCATACAAGCGGCAGAAGCTATGAAGATATTATCCGGCTTCGGAAAAACCTTAAAAAATAAATTGCTTTTGTTTGATGCATTTGATATGGATTTTAATGTAATTGATGTTGCCAGAAATCCTAAATGTCCAACATGCGGGGAATAAAATTTTAGGGACGGTTCTTTTCGTTCTTATTTCAAGAACGAAAAGAACCGTCCCTAAAAAGTTGAGAACGAAAAGAACCGTCCCCAAAAACGGCGAATGATTGAATTATTTTTGGATATACTAATAAAAATAATTCATCATGGAGGCGGCTATGAAAAAATTTTTATTGATATTATGCGCATTGATGCTTTTATTATCAGCATGTGCACCGGATGACGGGAATTTAAATGAAGATGAAACTAATGAAGGTATTGATGAACCTATTGACGGTAACAACACCGGCGCAAATGCAGATAATGATACATTTGACGGCGAGGAAAGAACATTGACGGGAACAGCCCAAGGGTACGGAGGAGAAATAACCGTAACCGTAGTAGTTAACGGGGAAGATATAGTATCGGTTGAAGCAATGGGAAAAGATGAAACGGAAGGTGTTGGCTCCTTAGCAATAGAACAATTGCCTGACAAGATAGAACAAGCGGATTCAACAGATGTTGATGATATATCCGGCGCGACAAAAACAAGTCAGGGCATAAAGCAAGCAGTTGAAAATGCACTGAAAAGCGATATCCAGTCAAAGCAAAACCAGCCATAGGCTGGTTTTAATCATATATGGAGGATAGAATCAATGATGTAGAAGATTCTCTTATGCAGTCGATTTTGTGAAGTTCATCTTGAATAGCCTTTAATCCCGCAGGTGCCATGCACCTTACCTTCATAAGGATGCACCAGGTTCCCGTGACAATATGGCACTCTTCTATCACCAAATCCGGAATAATTAAATTCTTAAGCTGCTTCAAAAGCCTGTCATAGTCATCGGTCCGGACCCTCAGAGAGATTATGGCATAAGTGGTGTAGCCAAGCTTTGTCCAGTCAATAACTGCCTTGTAGCCGGCAATGATGCCCTGGTCTTCCAATTTTGCCACCCTGTTGTGTATCGCAGGCCTTGATAAATTTAATCTTTTTGAGAGCTCCTCGTGAGAGATTCGTCCCTCCTTTTCCATGTTTTTTATAATTTGCAAGTCTAAGAAATCCATACTAACCCCTTGTCTAATCGTAATTTTATTTTAGAAATCAAATACTATCAGTTCCAATATATCACAAAAAAATACAACTTGTAAATGTTTAATTATTAAGATTTTGAAAAAAATATAAAATGTTTATGCAAACAATTACAAGTCGGAATATATAGCAATATTTTGGCAAATATAAGACAAGAGAATGTTTTATTGGAGGATTTTTTCATGAAATATAAATTAATGCTGCTGATAATTTGCTTGCTTATATTGGTGCCGGCTTGTGCCCCAAATGACAATGGAGCCGATGACAACATACCGGACAAGGAAGAAGAAGAATACGGCAAGTATTCTCACAACGGGAGAATTGTTAAGGTGGATAAAGGCGGCTTTCATGTAGAAAGCGACGAAAAGGTAGAGTTTTTCAATGTAGATGAAGGAGCAAGGGATAATTTTTATGTTGGTGAATATGTGAGACTCAATTCAAAGGACGGCGATATTTATGATGTGGCCTTGGACGAAGAATTTGATTATACAGCCGTAATGAAAGCAGATATGTTTGATGAGGATGAAAGGTTGGACTTAAGGGTTGAAAAGATATCAAGAGATGAAACAGGGACAATGAGGATAATGGGTTTGGCTGCAGACAATAAGGAATATGATATAATAACAGGTCCGGAAACGGTTACAAATTTTGCTTATTCAAGATTGAAAACGGGTGATGAAATCATCGTGTATCCCGAAAATATTTCGGGAGGTACGACGGCAAGGGTTGAAGCAAAGGCAGTTCTTAAGGACATGACCGATTGACAAAATAAAGGGAATAGTTTAAAATATATATGAAATGAGCCTATAGACAAGAGATATGAGGAGGTAAGTTTCGGCACTTTAATATGCTGAAATTTACCTTTGTTTTATAAGGAGAGAAAACCATGAAAAAGATTATAATTACCGGAGATACTTTAACCTTAGAAGAGGTGGCTGCAGTTTGCAGAAATTATGAAGAGGTAGAACTATCGGATTATGCGGTACAAAAGATAATTGAGTCCAGGAAGGTTGTCGATGAATTTGTGGAAAATGAAAAAGTGGTTTACGGCATTACAACCGGCTTCGGAAAGTTCAGCGACGTGACCATATCCAAGGAAGAATCTAAAACTCTCCAGGAAAATTTGATAATAAGCCACGCTGTAGGTGCCGGGAAGCCCTTTGAAACGGAAGTTGTTCGGGGGATAATGCTTTTGAGAATTAACAACTTGGCCAAGGGTTACTCGGGTGCCCGTTTGGTTACTGTTCAAACAATGATTGAAATGCTGAATAAAAGAGTACATCCCATCGTACCTGAAAAAGGGTCTCTTGGTGCAAGCGGGGATTTGGCTCCCTTGTCTCACATGGTCCTGCCCATGATCGGCCTTGGACAGGCAGAATACATGGGTCAGGTAATGACCGGCAAGGAAGCCATGGAAAAGGCAGGAATTCCCGTAATTGAACTTACTGCCAAGGAAGGTCTTGCTCTGATAAACGGGACCCAGGTCATGACTGCCGTTGGCGCCTTGACCCTGTATGATGCCTTAAATATCGTAAAGGCGGCGGACATTGCAGCAGCCTTAAGCTTTGAAGCCCAAAACGGAGTAGTGGATGCACTTGACTACAGGCTCCATGAAATACGCCCCCACAAGGGCCAGATTGAAACTGCAAAAATACTGTCTGAGCTTCTGGCAGGAAGCAAAATGACGACAAGGCAGGGAGAAATCAGGGTACAGGATGCTTATTCCCTAAGGTGCGTGCCCCAGGTCCACGGGGCAAGCAAGGATGCCATAAGCTATGTGAAGGAAAAAGTGGAAACTGAAATGAATTCGGTTACAGATAACCCCATAATCTTTCCTGAAACCAAGGAAGGCATTTCGGGAGGCAATTTCCACGGCCAGCCCATGGCCCTTGCCTTTGACTTTTTGGGTATTGCCCTTGCAGAGCTTGCCAATATTTCAGAAAGAAGAATTGAAAGATTGGTAAATCCCGCCCTTAGCGGATTGCCCGCATTTTTGGTTGACCATGGGGGATTGAATTCCGGATATATGATTGTCCAATATTCAGCGGCTGCCTTAGTTTCCGAAAACAAAATACTTGCCCATCCTGCATCCGTTGATTCCATACCATCCTCTGCTAATCAGGAAGACCATGTTTCCATGGGGACAATTGCAGCCAGAAAGGCAAAAGAAATCATGGAAAATGTACGAAGGGTTTTGGCAACCGAGATATTGTGCGCCTGTCAGGGAATAGACTTAAGGGGAAACAAGGGCTTAGGGGCCGGAACAAAAATAGTTTACCGGGAAGTAAGGAAGCTGATACCCATGTTAAAAAAAGACAGACCCTTGTATGAGGATATCAACAAGTGTGAGGAGCTAATCATTAACGGAACAATTACAAAGATCCTTTAATTAGAATGACATAATTTTTTTCTGTATTGTGGATTCTTAGCTTTGGATTTAGGATAACATAGTAAATGGCGCCAGGCACCAAGAACTTGGTGCCTGGTGCCATTTACCTTTTTTTATTGAAAAACAGATGCTTGGGTGTTATAATTAATCAAATTAAAAAAACGTGGAACAAAATAAAAAACAGTATCGTCTAATAGATAACCGAACGGGGTGGAATAATGAATATTAATGAAAGGTGGCTCATAGAGGAAAGTAAAAAGGGAAATATTGATGCTTTCGAGCAACTGATCAAGGATTACAAAAAAAGCGCCTACAACATTGCCTTGCGTGTAATGAGAAATGTTGAGGACGCAGAAGATGCTTCCCAGGAAGCACTGATAAAAATTTATAAAAACATTAATAACTTCAATATGGAGTCCACCTTTAAAGTGTGGATGTACAGAATAGTAGTAAACACCTGCATAGATTTTAAGCGCAGAAAGACCATAAATGCGATATCCATAGATGAAACCATAGACTTAGGTTCAGGAAGGGAAATTCAAAGAGAAATAACCGATGAATCAAGCAATCCGGATGCTTTAATCGAAAGGAATTATGATACACAGCTGGTAAATGATGCAATCAACATGTTGGAGGATGATTTTAAAACAATAATAATACTGAGAGATATAAAAGGCTTCACCTATGATGAAGTATCCCAAATACTTAACTGTAATTTAGGAACGGTGAAATCAAGGTTGTCAAGAGCCAGAAAGAAACTGAAGGAAATTTTGGAAAAGGAAATGAAAGCTGATAGCTAAGGTGGTGATTAAATGAATTGTAATGAGATAAGCGATAAATTGTCATTATATATTGATGATGAATTGAGCAGTGAAGAAATGAAGCAAGTGGAAGAACACTTGAATTCCTGCGAAAATTGTCAAAAAGTCTTGGATGAGTATAGAAATTTAATATCAGTGTTGAAGAACTTGCCTGAAGAAGAGCCACCTGAAGGTTATTGCGAAAGACTTCATGAAAAGCTTTTGGCGACCGGGTCTCAAGCCCAAAACAAGGGACCGGTTTCGAAAATAAAGGGTTTCAACCGCAGCAAGTGGCTGAAATACGGAAGTATAGCCGCTGCTTTGGTATTGGTGGTTGCAGTAGCCGGCATAAACAATATGGGCAGACTGGGAATGAAAGCTGAAAATCAATCTGCCTATGATATGGCAACAGCAGAATCACCTGCCGAATACTACGGCGGTGCCCCTGCCCCATCTTCGGCACCTCAACCGGAAACAGCTATGCCTGAAGAAGTTGCCGGGATGGAGTATGACGGTGATTATAAGTACAACAGAGGGGAGCTTTCCTACCAATCAGATGACTCAATAATGATTACATCCTTAAAAGAACAAAAAGAGATGAAAATAATCAAGACAGGTACGATTTCTGCTCAGACAGAGGACTATGACAAGTTTTTGAACGATTTGTCCATGAAGGTAAATTCTTTGGGCGGATTTTTGGAAA
Organism: Tissierellia bacterium; assembly: GCA_012520455.1. Taxonomy (GTDB): domain Bacteria; phylum Bacillota; class Clostridia; order Tissierellales; family Sedimentibacteraceae; genus Sedimentibacter. The sequence continues at coordinate 2,049 of JAAYOE010000107.1, read as the reverse complement.
GCAACAACACTGAAGTATACCAGGTCTATAATGAGAAAAAGCTGATGTACGGAAGTCTCAGAATCCGGGTTCCCCAGGAAAGCTTTTATGAATTGGTGGATTATCTGGAAAATACCGTTGACGTAAGAAGAAAGAACATCAATGAAACAGATGTGACCAAGGAGTATTACGAGAAAGACAACAAGGTAAAGAACTTAGAGGTTCAAGAACAGCACTTAAGAGACTTGTTTGAAAAGGCAACAACGGTTGAAGAAATGCTCCTTATAGAAAATGAGCTCAGAAGGGTCAGGACCGAAATAGATGCTTTAAACATGAGTTTGAGCGACATAAACGACAGGGCTAAAATGTCAACAATAAATTTAGAAATTGAAGAAGTGATGACGGCAAGCCTCACTTTAAAGACCAAGGATAGTGTATGGGACAGGTCAAAGGAGGGTTTTATCAACACGGTTAACGGTATTATAAGGGCTGTGGAAAACTTTATCGTGGGTATAGTATCAAGTTCACCCATACTGATTCCGGCAGTTGTCATCTGCATAATCGGCTTCCTTAAATTTAGAAAGTACTGGAAACGAGGAATTTAACGGAAATGTCATCCTGTCCACCGGGGACGGTTCTCCCTGTCTGCCAGGGACGGTTCTCGTTGGACATTTGATGACAGCACCCCCCGTCCCCTTGTCATAATCCCCTTCAGGCGAAGGGGATTTTATTATGTCTAAGTTTTTAATTTGTCTACAAAATATTACAAAACAGCATGTTTAAATAAGTTATAATTTTGCCAACGATTAATAAATCATAAAGGGGGATTAAAATGCGCAATAAGAAAGTAATATTCATTTTATTAATTGCTATGTTAACCACTTTATTTCCGGTGCAAGCGTTTGCTGACAGCCCGGTGGCAGATACGGTGTATGTAAATGGCAATATTTATACTGTAGATGAAAACTTTTCTAAAGCACAAGCTATTGCGGTAAAAGGCCAGTATATTATCGGAGTTGGAAGTAATGAAAATGTTAAAAAATTTGTGGGAGAATCGACAAAAGTAGTAGATTTGCAGGGAAAAACAGTTATTCCCGGTTTAATTGAAGGACATATGCATTACCCTGCTGAAGGGCAAAAATTACTTGAATTAGATGTATTCTGGAAACCCAAGGATGTAATATTAGCGGCAGTTAAAGCAGAAGCAGACAAATTGCCGGATGGTGAATGGATAACCGGGAGCGGCTGGAACCAGGAAGTATGGGATGTACCTGAATTTCCATCTAAGGAAGATTTAGATGAAGTTTCTCCAAACAACCCTGTTGCCTTAACAAGGACATGCGGGCATGCAATTTGGGTAAATTCTTTAGCTCTTGAAACAGCCGGAATAACTAAGGATACTCCGGATCCTCAAGGGGGAGAAATTCTAAAGAATGAAAAAGGAGAACCCTTAGGTGTATTGACCGATACTGCCGCTGACTATGTTACGGAAAAGATTCCACCTTTTACGGCAGAAAGAAAAATGGAAGCCTTATTGCTGGCACAAGATGAGTTGTTCTCTTATGGACTGACAACTTCTTTGGATGCAGGTTCAAGTGTTGAAGATATCCAACAGATGAAGGAATTGTACGAATCAGGGGATTTGAAAATCAGGCTGTATGTTATGGTAAATACCGGTCCTGATGCTGAGGTTTATTATGAAAAAGGTCCTGAGATCGGGCTTTATGATAAGAGAATGACTATAAATTGTATTAAATTTTTCACGGACGGTTCCTTAGGTGCAAGAAGTGCATGGTTGCTTGAAGAATATTCAGACAGACCCGGTCATGTTGGAAACAGCAGGTATACTTATGATGAGTTTTATGAATTAATAAAGGAAGTTAGAGAACATGGTTTTCAAGCTTCAACTCATGCAATAGGGGATGCGGCAAACAGACTGGTTGTGGATACATATGAAAAGGTATTGAAAGAGAATCCCCTCGATGACCATAGGTTTAGAGTCGAACATTTCCAAATTGCAACTTTGGAAGACATTCAAAGGATAGCAGACTTAGGAATTATTCCTGCAAT
>JAAYOE010000106.1 GCA_012520455.1 Tissierellia bacterium | reverse complement strand
TATATATAAATATTTAAAATTTCATATTTTTTAATTATATTATTTTTAAATATTTATGTCAACACAGAAAATTTCATGGCCGGCAAACCTCCCATCCCGGAGATTACCTTTAATGCTATTGTAATATACTATATTTTTTGTCATATTGCAAATATTTTTTAAAATATTTAAATTTAAATTGAAATTGTGGATAAAAAATGATAGTATGATAAGTGTCTGTGGATAACTTTTTATCAACATTTTTCTTGGACAACTTGTGATAAATTTATACTTACACTTATTATCTCAACCATTGCTTATGTTCACATTTTTATAAACACCTGTTTATGTCCTTAATATTATCAATATATGTAGCTTTAATCAACATATTGTTAATTTTTTTATCAACACCGGAGGAAATTATGAATTTTGAAGAATTATGGAATGAAGTACTTGAAATAGTAAAGGAAGATACTAATCAAGTAAGCTTTAACACCTGGTTTAAACCCCTAAAAATAGTAGCATATAAAAACAACACCATTTATTTGGAGACTGCCGATGATTTTTTAAGGAATACCATAAAGAAAAGACATTATAATTTTCTTAAAAATGCCTTCTCTTATGTTTTAAAGAAGGAAACCGAGCTGATATTTACCATTCCGGGAGAAAGCATCGACAAAGAAGAAGTCAAGAAATTTGACACAAACAATTTAGAGGATACGGACACCTTATATAACGGAAGAAAACTAAATCCCAAATACAGGTTTGACAACTTTATCATAGGAAACAGCAATCGTTTTGCTCATGCAGCGTCCTTAGCAGTGGCGGAAGCACCATCCACTACATATAACCCCTTGTTTATCTATGGGGGGGTAGGCCTTGGAAAAACTCATTTAATGCACGCTATAGGCCACTATATTTTAGACAACAATCCTGAAACCTATGTCCTCTACGTAACCAGTGAAACCTTTACCAATGACCTCATTAATTCAATCAAAGACGGGACCAATGAAGAATTCAGGAATACTTACAGAAAGGCCGATGTTTTATTGGTTGACGACATACAGTTTATCGCAGGAAAGGTCAGTACCCAGGAAGAATTTTTCCACACCTTTAATGCCTTGTATGAGGCAAACAAGCAAATCATAGTATCCAGCGACAATCCTCCTTCTGAAATACCCACCTTGGAAGACAGGCTGCGTTCACGTTTCGAATGGGGATTGATAGCGGACATTCAACCGCCGGACTATGAAACAAGAATTGCAATATTGAGAAAAAAGGCTGAAGCCGAAAATTATAATGTTCCTGATGAAGTATTAGCATACATTGCCCAGCATATACAATCAAACATACGTAAGCTCGAAGGGGCACTGATTCGCATATACGCTTATGCTTCTCTTACCAATAAAAAAGAAGTCACCCTTGAATTGGCCCAGGAAGCTTTAAAACACCTGCTGTCAAAGAATAAAAAAATATCCGTTACCGACATCAAAGAAGTTGTTGCAAATTATTACAATATTTCTATCGAAGAAATAATATCCAAAAAGAAAACCAAGAATATTGCATATCCCAGGCAGATTGCCATGTATATAGCAAGAAAGCTAACTGACTTATCCCTGCCCAAAATAGGTGAAGAATTTGGGGGAAGGGATCATTCAACAGTCCTTCATGCCTGCAATAAAGTAGAAGAAGATATGGACAACAGCCAGGAAATCAAAAAAAATATTGATGATTTGATTTCTATGCTCAATAATTAACACCAAATTGTTGACAACCTGTTGGCATAATTTATGGGAGCAAAAAGATAAAAGAAAGAACTCTTAATAAATAATAAAACCATCAACAAAAAAATTTTTATTTTTACCCTTAATTTACAATGTTTTATAAGGTTTTCAACAAATTAACACTGCCTACTAATATTACTACTAAATTTTTTATATATTTCTATCTGTGTAAGCGAAATAATTTATCAACAAAAAAATTAGAGTAAGGAGCTTATTATGAAAGTAAAAATTAATCAAAACGAACTTAATAAAGCTATTAACATAGTACAGAAGGCTGTTTCCGTAAGAACACCCCTTCCCATACTGTCAGGAATACTTATCGAAGCAAAAAATAATGAGCTGATTTTGACGGCAACGGATTTGGATTTAGGGATTAAAACATATTCACCCTGTGAAATTGAAGAAGAGGGTTCAATTGTGGTCCAGGCAAGGCTGATAGGTGATTTTGTCAGAAAACTTCCTTCAAATACCTATGTGTTTATGGAAAAAAAGAACAACAACAACATGGAAATAAAATGCTTGAATTCAGAAATAAACATACTTGGCAATTCAGCTGACGAATACCCTGACAACACCTTCAACAATGAAGGAGAATCATTTAAGATAAAATCAGAAATACTAAAGAGTTTGATAAAACACACATATTTTGCTGCAGCCTTAGAGAATATAAAACCCGTGTTTACGGGCTGCCTCCTTGAGATTAAGAATAAGGTGTGCACCCTTGTAGCTCTTGATGGGTACAGGATGGCGGTAAGAAAGGAATCAATTGATTATGACGGAGAGATTTCAATCGTGGTTCCTGCCAAAACCTTGTTTGAAATATACAGGATAATTGAGGAAAATGAAGATGAAACAGAAATTGTGGTATCTGAAAGCCATATTTCCTTTAAGGTAGATAATACCATTATAATTTCAAATCTCTTGGAAGGAAAATTCATAGACTATGAAGGAATCATAAAAGATAACTATGTTTCTGTCGTGAAGGTCAATACGGGAGAAATCAGGGACAGCATCGAAAGAGCATCCCTTCTTGCAAGGGAAGACAAGAATAATTTGATTATATTGGATATTAAGGACCTGGGTATGAAGATTTATTCTGCTTCGGAGTACGGCAATGTAGAAGAAAATATATATATTGACAAGGAAGGAGAAGATATCAAAATAGGCTTCAATTCGAAATATCTGTTGGATTATTTGAAGGTGATAGACAGTGAAATGATATCACTCAACTTAATAGGAAAAAACAATCCGTGTTTTATTAAAGAAGAAAATGGAGAAAATAAGGAAAACTATATTTATATGGTTCTGCCGGTAAGGATCAGCTAATAAGGCAGGTATGATCAGAAAGGGTAGTATATGGAAGAAATAAATATTAATACGGAGTATATTAAATTAGACCAGCTGTTAAAATTTGTAAATGCCGTTGAAGGAGGAGGCATGGCCAAAAGGGCCATAACCGACGGGTTGGTGAAGGTTAACGGAGAGGTTGTTTTACAAAGAGGAAAAAAGTTAAGACAAGGGGATATGATTGAATTCAATAATGAAAAGTATATAATTAAGGGTCCCCCTGCTGAGAATGTCTCTAATCAGAAAGAGGAAGAATGATAGTAAATAAGCTTATAATTAAGAATTACAGGAATTTTAAAGAAGCGGAAGCGGATTTAAATGATTCTCTTAATATTTTCATCGGAGAAAACGGCCAAGGTAAGACAAACCTCATGGAGTCCATATATATAGCGTCCATCGGAAGAACTTTCAGGCTGAACAGCGAAAGCGAACTGATTAACTTTTCCGAAAACAAGAGCTCCCTTGAAATTCATTTAACAAAAAATAATTATAAGATAAAAATAGAAATACAGTTAGAAAAAAACAAAAAGAAACAGGTTTTCATCAACGGGGTCAAGCTTGATAAAACGTCCGAGATGATAGGTATTTTGAACAATGTTATTTTTACTCCCGATGATATGAAAATTATCAAGGGGAGTCCGGTGGAGAGACGGAGGTTTATCAATATCGACATTTCACAGATAAAACCAAAGTATAAGTATTTGCTGAATAAGTATAAAAGAGTTACCACCGAGAGAAATATGCTCCTGAAAAACTACCACACAAGATGTGAAAATAAGGATATCATCGGTATTTGGAATGATTATTTGGTAAATACGGGGACGGAAATAACCCTTTACAGGAACGAATACATAAATAAATTAAAAAAATATTCCACGGATATTTATTTTAGCTTGACAGGCAAGAGGGAAAGATTAGATATATCTTATTACAGCAACATTGGACCAGTTACGGACAGGGAAGAAGTCAAAAAATTATTCTATGAAAAAATTAAAAAGAATTTCACCAATGAAGTTTTGAGGGGTGTTTCCCTGTATGGTCCCCACAAGGATGATTTGATAATAAAGATTAACGATAAGGAATGTAAATATTTCGGGTCCCAAGGACAGCAGCGGTCTGCAATTTTGGCCTTAAAGCTTGCCGAAATAGAAATAATAAGGGAAGAAGCAGGGGAATATCCCATCTTATTGTTGGATGATGTCTTGTCGGAGCTTGATAACAAGAGAAAGACTTATCTTATTGAGCATATTAAAGGGATGCAAACAATAATTACAAGTACGGATGACTATGAGCTGAATTCTTTAACAAAGGATTTCAATAAAAAATTATTTTATATAAACGAAGGAAAAATAAGCAGTATTTTAGATTAGAGGAGAAATAAATGGCGACAGATAAAAACAACAATCATTACAGCGCAGATCAGATCCAGGTTCTTGAAGGCTTGGAGCCTGTGAGAAAAAGACCGGGAATGTATATCGGGTCTACGGGGGAAAGAGGGCTTCACCAGTTGATTTATGAAGTTGTAGACAACAGCATAGATGAAGCATTGGCAGGCTTTTGCGATACCATTAAACTGACCATCAACGAAGATAATTCGGTCCAGGTTGTAGACAACGGAAGGGGTATTCCCATTGAAACCAACAAAAAGACAGGTAAATCCACATTGGAAACTGTTTTGACCGTTCTTCACGCAGGGGGTAAGTTTGACAACGACGCATACAAAGTTTCAGGAGGGCTTCACGGTGTTGGAGTTTCATGCGTAAATGCCCTGTCGGACTATTTGGTGGCAGAAGTAAACTGGAACGGCAAAAAGTACAGGCAAAGGTACGAAAGAGGTATTGCAAAGACGGAAGTTGAATTAATAGGCAACACCAAGCAGACGGGAACGAGCATCACATTTAGTCCCGATCCCACAATTTTTGATACCCTGGAATTTAATTATACCACCATTAAGCACAGGATGAGGGAGTTAGCCTTTTTAAACAAGGGAATAAAGATAATCCTTGAAGATAAAAGGAACAAGATAAAAAATGAGTTTCATTATGAAGGAGGAATTAAAGAGTTTGTACGGTTTTTAAACAGCAAGAAAGAACCCCTTCACAATGATGTCATTTATACGGAAGTGACAAGGGATAAGGTAATTGTTGAATTTGCCATTCAATATACTGACTCTTACAATGAAAACATATTTTCATTCGTAAACAATATAAACACGATTGAGGGAGGAACCCATTTAGTAGGGTTTAAAACAGCCCTTACCCGGGTTATAAATGATTATGCAAGAAAAGCAGGTCTAATAAAAGATAATGATGTGGCAATTACCGGCGAAGATATAAGAGAAGGGATTACCGCAATACTGTCAATTAAAGTAACAAACCCTCAATTTGAAGGTCAGACCAAGACCAAGCTGGGAAACAGCGAAATAAGGGGTATAGTTGAGAGTATCACGGGAGAGGCTTTAAGTATATATTGCGAGGAAAATCCTAAGACGGCAAAGGCAATTGTCGAAAAATCTTTAAAGTCTGCCCGTGCCAGGGAAGCTGCAAGAAAGGCAAGAGACTTGGTCAGAAGAAAGGGAGCCCTTGAAAGTATGGCCCTTCCCGGTAAATTGGCAGACTGCTCAGAAAAAGACCCGGCTCTGAGTGAAATCTGCATAGTTGAGGGTAATTCTGCAGGAGGGTCGGCTAAGGAAGGAAGGGACAGGAGAACCCAAGCAATACTTCCTTTGAGAGGAAAAATATTAAATGTTGAGAAATCAAGAATAGATAAAATACTTAACTCCGAAGAAATTAAAAATATGATTACCGCCTTCGGTTGTGGGATAGGGGAAGATTTTGATATTTCGAAATTGAGATATCATAAAATAATAATCATGACGGATGCCGACGTAGACGGAGCCCACATAAGGACTTTGCTGCTGACATTCTTCTACAGGTATATGAAGGACCTTATTACCGGAGGATATGTGTACGCTGCCCAGCCCCCCTTATACAGGGTGAAAAAGGGTAGTTTTGAAGAATATGTTTACAGCGATGCCGAGCTCAACCAGCTTTTGGAGGAGATAGGCAGGGATAGCAAGATTGAAATCCAAAGGTATAAGGGTCTCGGAGAAATGGATCCGGACCAGCTTTGGGAAACAACCATGAATCCGGAAACCAGGATTCTCTTGAGAATAAATGAAGATGATGCCATGGAAGCAGATGAAATATTCAATGTCCTGATGGGAGACAAGGTGGCCCCGAGAAGGGAATTTATCGAAGAGAATGCTAAGTATGTACAGAATTTAGATATATAGACTTGAGGGATAATAAATGAACGAAAAAGATAAAAGCAAAATCATAAATGTTAATATAACTGAAGAAATGAAAAAGTCTTATTTGGACTATGCCATGACTGTAATAGTATCAAGAGCCCTGCCGGATGTTAGGGACGGACTGAAGCCGGTTCACAGGCGAATTTTATACTCCGCCAGCGAATTGGGGCTTTCGCCGGATAAACCCCACAAGAAAAGTGCCCGTATCGTGGGAGATGTTTTAGGTAAGTATCATCCTCACGGTGATTCTGCCGTGTATGATGCAATGGTAAGATTAGCCCAGAGCTTCTCCATGCGTTATCCTTTGATTGACGGACACGGAAACTTCGGGTCTGTAGACGGTGATGAAGCGGCGGCAATGCGTTACACCGAAGCAAGAATGTCAAGCATAGCAATGGAGATGCTTAGGGATTTAGGAAAGGATACGGTTGATTTCAGACCCAATTTTGATGAAACCTTGAAAGAGCCCGTAGTACTTCCAAGCCGCTTTCCTAACTTGCTTGTGAACGGGTCATCAGGTATTGCCGTAGGAATGGCCAGCTCCATACCCCCCCATAACATAGGAGAGGTAATTAACGGGATAATTGCTTATATTGATAATCCCGATATCGACGTTCCCGGACTCATGAGGTATATAAAGGGTCCCGATTTTCCAACAGGGGCCATAATAGAAGGCAAGGATAACATCAAAAATGCATATATGACGGGAAGAGGAATATTGAAGGTAAAGGCTAAGGCTGAAATAGAAGAAATGAAAAACAGCAAAAGCCGAATAGTGGTTTCAGAGCTTCCCTACCAGGTGAATAAGGCAAGACTTATCGAGAAGATAGCCGAGCTTGTAAGAGATAAAAGAATTGATGGAATTTCCGATATCCGGGATGAAAGCGACAGGACGGGAATGAGGATTGTAATCGAAATTAAACGAGATTATAATCCCAACATAGTGCTGAATCAATTATACAAGCATACCCAGCTCCAGGACAGCTTCAGCGTGATAATGATTGCCTTGGTGGATAATGAGCCAAAGGTTTTAAACCTGAAAGAGATAATTTATCACTATGTAAACCATCAAAGGGATGTCATCGTCAGGAGAACAAGGTACGATTTAGGCAAGGCTGAGGCAAGAGCCCACATCGTTGAAGGTTTGCTGATCGCAATAGACAATATTGATGAAGTCATAAGAATTATAAGGTCATCCTATGACGATGCCGAGAAAAGGTTGATGGAAGCATTTAAATTAACCGAAATTCAGGCAAGGGCAATAGTTGACATGAGACTCAGACGCCTCCAGGGCCTTGAAAGAGAAAAGTTAAATGCCGAATATGAAGACCTGATTAAAATGATAAACAGGTTTAAGGAAATCTTAGCTAACCAGCATTTAGTCGACCAGATAATCAAGGATGAACTGAAGGATATAAAAAACAAATTTTATGATGAGAGAAAAACCCAGCTTAAGGCCGAAGAAGGGGAAATCAACGAAGAAGATTTGATTGAAGAAGAAAATGTTGCTATTACATTGACCCATTTCGGCTATATAAAGAGGCTTCCGGAAGATACCTATAAGGCCCAAAACAGGGGCGGAAAGGGTATTACCGCCCTGACCACAAGGGATGAAGACTTTGTAACGGATTTGTTCATCACATCGACTCACGATTATCTCTTGTTTGTTACAAACAAGGGGAAAATATACAAAATAAAGGCTTACGAAGTACCGGAAGCAAGACGTCAGGCTAAGGGAACGGCTGTAATAAACCTGATTAACATTGAAGCCGGTGAAAAGATTAAATCCATGATACCCATAAGGGAATTTAATGATGATGAATATTTGGTATTTGTAACAAAGAACGGAATTATCAAAAAAACCAAGCTGAGCGAATTTGAATCTAACAGGAAAACAGGTTTGGTGGCCATAAAAATTGCAGAAGACGATGAATTGATAAGCATGAACAAAACAGACGGGACAAAGGATATATTCATTGTCACCAAATTTGGAAAAGGCATAAGGTTCCACGAAAACGACGTAAGAGATATGGGCAGGAACACCATGGGAGTAAGGGCAATAACCCTTGAAAAAAATGATGAGCTTGTTGCCATGAGCATTATTGAAAAAAGCGACGAAAACAAGCACATATTAACAATTACGGAAAAGGGATATGCCAAAATAACCCTGTCCCAGGAATACAGGCCTCAAAACAGGGGCGGCAAGGGTATGAAAGCCCACAATATCAATAAAAAGACGGGGTCTATAGTGAATTCGCTCATAGTTAAAAAAGAAGATGATGTCATGATTTTAAGTGCAAACGGAACCATAATAAGGATGCATGCCAGGGATATTTCCGTAATGGGAAGAGATACTCAGGGTGTAATAGCAATGAGGCTGAAAGATGACGATAAGGTTGCTTCAATAGCAAAAATATATTCAGAGGAAGAAGATGAAGAATAATGGAGGAGAATTATGTCTTTGGAAATTGAAAGCATGTTACAAGGAAAGGATATTGTGGTAAAGCCCATCGGAGAGGTGGATATATACACTTCTCCCCAGCTTAAGACCAATGTTTTTGCATTGATTGAAGACAATAAGAAGGATATCATCATTGACGGAGAGAGCTTGGTGTATAT
>JAAYOE010000105.1 GCA_012520455.1 Tissierellia bacterium | reverse complement strand
TGTTACTATTTTATATTATAACACAAATAGTAAATTTTCCCAAATAGTTATGTTTATTTCAATAAAAACGAATAATTAATTCAAATTTTTGATTTAGAACTATTAGTATGTAAAAAACAAACCCAACAAAGGTTTGTTTTTTTGTATTTTATTCTACCGTAACCGATTTTGCGAGATTGCGGGGCTTATCGATGTCGCAGCCTCTCAAGAGGGCTGCGTAGTAAGCTAAATACTGGACAGGAATTATAGCTGCCAAGGGTGAAAGAAGCTCATGAGCGTCATCCACCACTATGTTGTCTTTTTCCTGGCTGATTCTCCGCATGGATATTACCATGGTTTTAGCTCCTCTTGCCTTGACTTCCTTGATGTTGCTTCTTGTGTTAAGATTTATATTCTCCTGAGTAATCACCGCTATTACGGGAGTGTCTTTTTCAATCAAAGCAATGGTGCCGTGTTTCAATTCTCCCGCAGCAAAGCCTTCCGTCTGTATATATGAAATTTCTTTCAGCTTGAGGGCTGCCTCAAGGCACAAAAAGTAGTCCATACTTCTCCCTATATAGAAGCAATTCCTGGTCTTTAGCAGGTATTCTTCGGCTAATTTTTTGTACTTTTCCCTGTCGTTGCAAAGAGTTTCCATTATATAAGCAATCTTTGACAATTCTTTAAAAACATCGATGCCGATTTTGTTGTCAACCATGGCCGCAAGTATGGCCAACACCGTAATCTGAGCCGTGTATGCCTTGGTGGAGGCAACAGCTATTTCCGGTCCCGCATACAACAAAAGGGTGTGGTCCGCTTCTCTTGATAAGGTAGAACCTTTCACATTAGTCAAAGTTAGAGTTTTATAGCCCATTTCCTTCACCTTGACCAGTACAGCCCTGCAGTCTGCGGTTTCCCCGCTTTGGGTAACAAACATGAACAAGGGCTTTTCCGTAATGAGAGGCATGTTGTAGATGAATTCGCTGGCTATTATTACTTCTGCAGGCTTGTGGGCAATTTTTTCAAAAAATTGCTTGCCCACAAGTCCGGCATGGTAGCTTGTGCCGCATGCGATAATATAAATTTTGTCGCAATTTCTTATATCTTGTAATATTTCCGTGGAAATGTTCATATTTCCGCATTTATTGGAATATTCTGACATAATTTTTCGAATAACAAAGGGCTGTTCCTCGATTTCTTTCATCATATAGTGAGCATATGGCCCTTTTTCCGTATCCGATGCATCAATATCTGCCTTGTAAGGCTGCCTGTTAACCTTATTGCCGTAGATGGTATAAATTTCTATATCATCTTTGGTAATTTTCAAGAATTCCTTGTCTTCAATTTCATAAAATAAGTTTGTATGGTTTATCATTGCCATGGCATCACTGGCAAGCATGTTAAAACCTTCTCCTTTTCCGGCTAACAAGGGGGTCTTGTTTTTTGCCGCATAAAGGGTGTTCATATCCTGCTTGTCAATAATGGCTAAGGCATAAGAGCCTGATAGTCTGCTCATGGTGTGCCTTATGGCAAGTTCAACCTCTTCCCCTTCATTGACAAATTTTTCTATAAGCTGGACAATGACCTCCGTATCTGTGTCGCTCTGAAATTCTGTATCACTTAGGTACTTTTGCCTTAATTCTTCTTCATTTTCGATTATCCCGTTGTGTACCAGGGTAAATCGTTTTGAGCTGCTTTGATGAGGATGGGAGTTGATTTGGTTGGGGGTCCCGTGGGTAGCCCACCTGGTATGACCGATTCCGATGTTGCCGGTGACACTTTTGTCTATGTGTTGTCTTAAATCTGCAATCCTTCCTTTTTCTTTGCACACATATACTTCATTGTCATGCAGGACGGCGATGCCGGCCGAATCGTATCCCCGGTATTCAAGCTTTTCAAGTCCCTGCAAAATTATTTCTTTAACATCTTCAAATCCGATATAGCCTACTATTCCGCACATATAATTTCTCCATTCTTTTTATTTTTTAATTATAAATGAGATACTTGACTTATGCTTAGAAATGCACAGCAGTGCTCACATGTGATTCTCCGGGTAAAATCCCGATTTGGCACATGAAAACAAGCCATCCATAGCAATGATGCGCTTATGCGCATAGGACGGTTCTCCGCGGGCATTTGATGACAATACCCCCGTCCCCTTGTCATTAAATTAAGATTGGGGAAACTCAGACTATTATTTCGGTAAGATTTGAAGCTGTCAATTTTCTTTTGTCATTACAGTCGCCTGTAATATTTGTAAAAATCGTATCGGTGCAGCTACACCGCAGAGCATCCGCCGAATTTTCGATAACTCTGTCCTCGTCAACTATTAATAAGTTCCGGCGCTATAATATTCCTTTTGTTTCCCGGCTTAATTTTATGCTTTTTTTGGCATTATGTTACAACATTTATATAATACCATAAAATCAGTTTTACGTATAGATTTTTTTAATTAATAATTTTGTTTCCAATTCTATAGCTATTGTACATTTTTTTGCCATGTATGATACTTTAGCCCGCCGTTAATAATAAGCTTAGAAAGTCAGTATTGATTTTCTAAAAAAATTTAATCAATGTAAAAAATTGACCTGTTACATAAAACAGGTTCACGGGGCCCAAAGTGTAATTTACCAATTTAGCATAATATTACATGATTAAATTAAACTAAAATGATAATAATAAGAATACATCTTAAGAGAAAGGAGAGTTAAAATGGCATCAAGCAACAGCGGAAGCAACAACATTGTAGTTCCTGAAGCAAAACAAGCTCTTAACCAGATGAAAACTGAAATAGCCAATGAATTAGGCTTAACGAATTATGAGCAGATTGATAAGGGAAACCTTACTGCAAGGCAAAATGGTTATGTAGGCGGATACATGACAAAAAGATTGGTTGAAATGGCTCAGAGACAAATGAGCGGCGGCGGACAGTTTAAGTAATATTCGAAAGGGCTCCAATCCTCTGCTTTAGGGATTGTCCTTAAGGCAGGGGATTGTCCCCGTACTGATAAATTTGGCGGATAGATATCTATCCGCCTTCTTTTTTCTTATTGAACTTTAGATAATGCTTTTTCCTTTTTTAATTCTTCAATGAGCAAAGGAACTACCTTAAATATGTCTCCCACTATGCCCACATCAGCAACTTCAAATATGGGAGCTGTTTCATCCTTGTTTATTGCAATGATGAAGTCTGATTCTTCCATGCCTGCCAAATGCTGAATGGCTCCTGATATTCCGCATGCGATATAGAGATTCGGCCTTACTGTTTTTCCCGTTTGGCCTACTTGCCTGTCCTTTGGAACCCATCCTGCATCAACTGCTGCTCTTGATGCTGAAATGGTACCGCCCAAGAGGTCGGCCAATTCTTCCAGCATAGCGTAGTTTTCGGGGCCGTGCATACCTCTTCCGCCTGATACCAATACCTTTGCTTCTTCGATGTTCATTCTTTGTTGAATTATTTTTGTTACATCAAGTATTTCAACATTTTTTCTGTCTGCAGGGATCTCTGTTTTATATTCTTCAACATTCACCGGATTCCTGTCGGAATATTTTGCCCTCTGCATAACTCCCGGCCTTACCGTTGCCATTTGCGGCCTGTGTTTCCCTATAATAATGGTAGCCATGAGGTTTCCCCCGAAAGCAGGTCTTGTCATGGCAAGATTTAACTGTCCCTCGTTTGTTTCGTCCTCGGTGATTGCCAAGCCTGTGCAGTCTGCGGTAAGACCTGTTTTCAATCTTGCCGATACCCTGGGAGCTAAATCTCTTCCTATGGCTGTCGCCCCGTAAAGAACTATTTCAGGTTTCCTTTCAGCTATTATCTTGTGGAGAGTATAGGTATAGGGCTCAGTCATATACTCATCCAAGAGTTCATGGTCTGCGTATATTACCTTATCTGCCCCGGCGTAGCATAATTTTTCGGCTTCATCTTTCATGCCGCGGCCTAACAATACTGCTGTAACGCTTGTATTTAAGTCCTTAGCCAATTCTTTTGCCTTGCCTATCAGTTCATAGGCAACTTTTTGTACTTTTCGGTCTCTTTGCTCGGCAAAAACAAATATACCCTTATATTCAGAAATATTCATAAGATCCTCCTCCTAAATTATAAATTTCTCTTTCATTTTTTCAACTATCAGCTCGGCTGATTCCTGGGGTTCAAGAGCAAAAACTTTTCCTGCAGCCTTTGCACCCTTGGTGAATGATTTTACAACCTTGGTAGGAGAACCTTTCAAACCTATGCTTTCCTGGTCCACGTCAACATCTTTTAAGTTCCAGATTTTAACTGCCTTTTCCCTGTAAGCATCAAAAATGCCGCCCGGTGTCATGTAGCGGGGCTTGTTGAGTTCGGTCAATGCCGTTATCAGGCAGGGTAATTTTGTTTTTAAGGTATGGTATCTATCTTCATATTGCCTTTTAACAATAATTTCATTTCCGTCAATTTTAATGTCTTCCGCATAGCTTATGTTAACCAAGCCTAAATGCTCAGCAATCTGGGGTCCCACTTGTGCCGTATCACCGTCTATGGCCTGGCGGCCCGTTATGATTAAATCATAATTGAGGTTTTTCAAAGCTGCTGCAAGGGTTGTTGAAGTTGCCAAGGTGTCAGCTCCTCCGAATGCCCTGTCTGTTATCAGTATGGCTTCATCGGCACCCATTGCAAGGGCTTCTCTCAGTGCCACTTCCGCAGCCGGGATACCCATGCTTATAACCGTTACGTGAGCTCCGTATTCGTCTTTCAACCTGAGGGCAGCTTCCAGGCCTGCCTTGTCGTCAGGGTTGATAATGCTTGGTACCCCTTCTCTTATCAGGGTATTGGTTTTCGGGTCGATTCTAACCTCAGTGGTATCAGGTACCTGTTTAATACATACTACTATATTCACTTTTTCTGCCTCCCTATTTCAACATATTTGCACTGATAACCATCTTCTGAACTTCTGATGTTCCTTCATAAATTTCGGTTATCTTGGCGTCTCTCATCATTCTTTCAACAGGATAATCTCTGGTGTATCCGTATCCTCCGTGAAGCTGAACGGCTTTTGTTGTTACTTCCATTGCAACTTCCGCTGCAAACAATTTAGCCATGGATGCTTCGACACCGTATGCTTGTCCCGCATCCTTAACGGCTGCCGCCCTGTATACCAAAAGTCTTGCCGCATCAACTTTGGTCTGCATGTCAGCTAACTGGAACTGGGTATTTTGGAATTTAGCTATAGCTCTTCCAAACTGTTTTCTTTCCTTAACGTATTTAACGGTTTGGTCTATGGCTCCTTGGGCAATACCAAGTGCCTGAGCAGCAATTCCAATTCTTCCCGAGTCAAGAGTTTTCATGGCTATTTTAAAACCTTGTCCTTCTTTTCCCAGAAGATTTTCCTTAGGTACGATACAGTCTTCAAATACCAGCTCGCACGTCGCCGAGCCCCTGATACCCATCTTTAATTCTTTTTTTCCTATTGAAAAGCCGGGAAACCCCTTTTCTACTATGAAGGCAGAAATACCTCTTGTGCCTTGCGACTTGTCGGTCATTGCAAAAATTATATAACAATCGGCATATGAGCCGTTTGTAATAAATATCTTACTTCCGTTTAAAACGTAATTGTCTCCGTCAAGCACTGCTTTTGTCTGCTGGCCGGCTGCATCTGTTCCGGCACCCGGCTCTGTGAGACCAAATGCCCCTACCCATTCTCCTGATGCAACCTTTGTTAAATATTTCTTCTTTTGTTCTTCCGTGCCAAATTCGTATAAAGGACCCCCGCACAGTGAAGTGTGGGCAGATACTATAACTCCCGTAGTCCCGCATACCTTTGACAATTCTTCGACCGCCATGGCATAAGTCAGATAATCGCATCCTTGGCCGCCGTATTCTTTTGGAAAGGGTATGCCCATAAAACCGTATTTACTTAATTTTTCAACAGTTTCAAGGGGGAATCTTTCCTCTTCGTCAATTTCTTGTGCCAATGGCTCAACTTCATTAACGGCAAAATCTCTGAACAGCTGCCTTGCCATTTGATGCTCTTTGCTTAATTGAAAATTCATAATTACACTCCTTAAATTTTTTGTCCGCTTTGTTAAATTTTTAACCAATATTCGCCCAACATTAGCATTATACAACATTGTTCATAATATATCAAGTAATTAGCTGAAATTTGCCGGCCGTTTTTCCAAAAAGGCGGTCATTCCTTCCTTTTGGTCCCGGTGAGCAAAGCACAAGCCGAATAAATCAGCTTCAAGGGCAATTCCTGTCTCTATGTCCGTTTCTATGCCTCTGTTCATCGCTTCTTTTGCATATTTTACAGCTGTTTTGGAATTTGAAATTATTTTTTTGGCTAAAGCATATGTTTCTTCCATGAGGCTGTCCTTGTTAACCACCTTATTGACGAGTCCAATTCTGTAAGCTTCCTCTGCCCCTATATGGCCGCCGGTGAATATTAATTCCTTAGCCCTTCCCAGCCCAACCAACCTTGGAAGCCTCTGTGTTCCCGAGAATCCCGGAGTGATTCCCAGACCCACCTCCGGCTGGCCGAATTTTGCTTTTTCAGATGCAATTCTGATATCACAGGCCATGGCTAATTCGCAGCCTCCTCCCAGGGCATATCCGTTAACGGCGGCGATTACAACCTTATCAAGCATTTCAATCTTTCTGAAAAGCTTAGACCCTTCTTCTGCAAATTTCTTTGCTTCTTCAACGCCCAGCCTGCTCATATGAGCTATATCTGCACCGGCTACGAAGGCCTTGCCTTCTCCAGTAAGCACAATGATTGAAACATCTCTGTCATCGGATGCAAGGTCAAAAGCAGCACTGAGTTCCTTCAATACTTCATCGTTCAATGCGTTTAATGATTGGGGGTTGTTGATTTTAATTGTGCAAATTCCTTCGCTTGTCTCAAGTAACAGATTTTTAAACTCCATATCCACACCATCCTTCACATTTTTATGACAAGGGGACGGGGGTACTGTCATCTTTCCGCCTTGCCTATAAATGTATTATAACACATTATTCACATATTAGCATATTGTTTTGGAGGTGAGAAAATAAAAAGAATTGCTTATGCAATTCTTATATTATTTTCGTTAAATCCCACATTTTGCCGAGTACATGCTCAACCCGGTATTTTTGTACCAATTCGTCAGAATGTTTTTGCCATCCCACAAGAACCGGAGTCACTTCTGCATTTAAGGCACATTCAATGTCGTATTTGGAGTCTCCTACATATAAGGTGTTTTCTATGCGGCTGTCAAGTCCTTGGATTGCCTTTATCAGGGGCTCCTTGTCAGGTTTGTGGTTTGTCACGTCATCGGCGGTAACAATAACTTTGAAATACTTGTCCAAATCAAAATTCTTCAGGGCTTCCACGGTGGATGCTTTTATCCTTGACGTAGCGATTCCCAGTTTTGTACCCTTCTCGTGCAAGTACTTTATGGTTTCAGCCACGGTGTCATAGAGGGTTACCTCCCTGCCAAATCTTCCAACCTGGTATTCCCTGTAGCTTTTCAAGACATCTTCATATTTAAAGCTGCGAAAATCTCTTTTCAAGGTTTTTTCCAAAGGCTCTCCAAAGGTGCTCAAAATATAATCCACATCGCATTTACCGTCATAGTATTTGCAGTAAATGTGCTTGAAAGAGTTTATTATTAAATTATTGGTATCCGCTAATGTTCCGTCAAAATCAAATATCACCGTATCAATCATTTTTGCTCCTGCTTTTTTTCATGCTAAGACCTATTCTCTGTCTTTCTTTGTCTATGCTGATAATTGTTACATTGACCGTGTCTCCCACCTGTACCACTTCCATGGGATTTTTAATGTATTTGTCGCTCATTTCCGACAGGTGGACCAAACCGTCCTGCTTTACCCCGATGTCTACAAATGCGCCGAAGTCAACCACGTTCCTGACTGTTCCCGTCAGCTGCATTCCAACCTTCATGTCATCAAAGTCCATAACATCGCTTCTGAAGATTACCTTGGGCATTTCATCACGAGGGTCCCTGCCGGGTTTTTTAAGCTCTTCTATAATATCTGTCAAGGTAGGAATGCCTACATTTAATTCTTCTGCCAAAACCTTTATCCTGTCATTTATTTTTTCCTTAGCCGGTTTTTTGTCTTCCTTGAAGCTTATCTGGGAAAGGGCTTCAAGGCCTTTAAGTCTGACATTTTTTGCCGTCATTGTAACCTTCTTGTCTTCTTTTACGGGAATTTTCATTATTCTTTCATTTATGTCTCTTATGGTTCCGCTTCTTAAATCTTCAATGGTATAACCTAATTTTTTAAGGAGCTTTCCTGCAATTTCATAAGCTTCGGGATGTACCGCAGTTTTGTCCAGGGGGTTTTCCCCGTCGGAAATTCTTAAGAAGCCCGCACATTGCTCAAAGGCCTTTTCTCCCAGCATCTTTACCTTCAATAGCTCTTGCCTGTTTATGAATTTCCCGTTTTCCTCCCTGTATTTGACTAAATTCTTCGAAATTGTTTTTGTTATTCCGGACACATACTGGAGCAATGACGGAGAGGCTGTATTAAGGTCAACGCCTACGCTGTTGACACAGTCTTCCACAACACCGTCAAGCTCCTGGCTTAGCTTAGTCTGGTTGACATCATGCTGGTACTGGCCCACCCCTATACTTTTGGGGTCTATCTTAACCAATTCAGCCAAGGGGTCCTGGAGCCTTCTTCCTATTGAAACAGCCCCTCTTATGGTCACATCAAGGTCAGGGTATTCCTCCTGGGCTAATTTTGACGCTGAATAAACAGAAGCCCCTGCCTCGCTTACGATTGTATAGTGGACTTTTTTTGGGAAGGTATATTTGGAAAGCATGTCTGAAACTACCATTTCCGTTTCCCTTGATGCCGTCCCGTTTCCTATTGCAATAACATCTATGTCATATTTATTGATAAGGTCAACCATGAGCTTTTGAGATTCTTCAACTTCATTTTTAGGCTCATTGGGGTACATTACCCCCTGGTCCAGGAACTTGCCCGTTTCATCAAGAACGGCTAATTTACATCCTGTCCTATAGCTGGGGTCCACGGCAAGAACTCTTACGTCCTTAACAGGAGGAACCATCAATAGGTTCTTGGTATTCTTGCCGAAGACCTTGATGGCTTCGTCTTCAGCCCTTTCCGTAAGCATTGCCCGGATTTCCCTTTCGATTGAAGGAGCAATGAGCCTCTTGTAGCTGTCCTGAATTGCAGCTAAGTAGAAATCCGTGGTTATTGCATTTTCGTTTGTTATTTCTTTTGAGATTAAGTAGCTTATAATTCTCTCATCGGGTGCATTTAACTTAACCTTTAATTTCTTTTCCTTTTCTCCCCTGTTAATGGCAAGAACCCTGTGGTTCGCAATTTTCTTAACCGGTTCTTCGAATTTATAGTACATTTCATAGACGGTTTTTTCTTCTTCATCAACAGCTTCCGATATCAGTATCGCATCATTAATATAGGCTTCCCTTATGAATTTTCTGTAATCGGCATTGTCTGAAACCATTTCGGCTATAATGTCGCAGGCGCCCTCATAGGCTTCTTTGGCATTATTCACGCCTTTTTCTTCATCTATGAAGGGACTTGCAATTTCATCAAGGTCCCCTTGGTTGATATCCTGTGCCAGTATAATTTGGGCAAGGGGTTCCAAGCCCTTCTCCTTGGCCTTTGATGCCCTTGTTGATTTTTTCTGCCTGTATGGCCTGTATAAATCCTCAACTCTTTGCAGGACATCTGCATTTAGGATTTCCTTCTTGAGCTCTTCCGTAAGCTTCCCCTGTTCTTCAATCAAACGGAGAACTTCTTCTTTCCTCAGCTCTAAATTCCTTAAGTATGTGAGTCTCTCGAATAAATCCCTCAAAACCACATCGTCTAAAGACCCTGTCTGCTCCTTTCGGTATCTGGCGATGAAGGGTATGGTATTGCCTTCATCGATGAGTTTAACCGTGTTTTCAACCTGAAAGGGTTTTAATTTAAATTCTTCGCATAGTATTCTATTAATATCTATCATTTTTTTCTCCCTAACGTCCTTGTCATAGAATCATTCCCTTACGCGGGAATGCAGATCTATCTTTCCTTGGATTTCATCTTCAAGTATTCATTTATAAACATATCGAGATTGCCGTCCATCACCGCCTGGACATTACCTGTTTCTGCATTTGTCCGGTGGTCCTTCACCATGCTGTATGGGTGAAACACATAGGAACGAATCTGGCTTCCCCATGCAATTTGATTGTATTTTCCTTGAATATCTCCGATCTTTTCCTTGTTTTCAAGCTTCTTTATTTCCATGAGCTTTGATTTCAACATGTTCATGGCGGTTTCCTTGTTGCTGTGCTGGGACCTTTGGTTTTGGCAGGATACCACTATCCCTGTGGGTATGTGGGTTATCCTTATGGCTGAATCGGTTGTATTAACATGCTGGCCTCCGGCCCCGCTGGACCGGTAGGTGTCAATTTTTAAATCCGATTCATTTATCTCAATATCTATATCATCATTTATTTCCGGTATCACATCCACCGAAGCAAAAGATGTGTGTCTCCTGTTTGATGCATCAAATGGAGAAATCCTCACAAGCCTGTGAACGCCTTTTTCTGATTTCAAATATCCGTAAGCATTTTCTCCTTCTACATGAATGGTAACACTTTTAATTCCGGCTTCCGTATCCGTCTGCATATCATATATGTCCATCTTGTAGCCCTTGTCTTCTATCCACCTGGTGTACATCCTGAGAAGCATCTCCGCCCAGTCCTGGGCCTCCGTGCCTCCCGCTCCCGCATGGATGGACAAAATTGCGTTGTTTTCATCGTATTCATCGCTTAAGAGAGTTACCAGTCTTGCATTTTCCAATTGGTCTTCCGCTTCATCCATGGTCTTTATGAGTTCCGGCACCTGGCTTTCGTCATCCTCTTCCTTTATCATTTCGACCAAAAGCTCAATATCCTCAACTAACTGTTTTAAACTGTTGAATTCATCTATCCTGTTTGTATTATGCTTTAGTTTTTGCGATACCTTTTGAGCCTTTTCCTGGTCGTTCCAGAATCCCGGCTCCTGCATCTGGAGTTCCAAAGCTCTGTTTTCATCCCTCAACTTCTCCAAGTCAAAGAGACCCACCAACCTCATTTAATATATCGTTGAACTTTTTGATTCTTTCCCCTATTTCGTACCAATCAACCAATCTATCATCTCCTTTTTAATTCATTTTCTATATTAATTATTATTTTTCGTCACTCTTTCTCTTTTGCTCCGCAGCACTTCTTATATTTCTTTCCGCTTCCGCAGGGGCAGGGGTCGTTTCTGCCGACTTTTTTTTCTTTTTTCACTAAGGGCTTGGGCTTGCCCCCTATGCTGTCTATATCTCCCCCGCTTACGGATGTTATCCTGGCAACTTGTTTTCGCTGGAGTTTTTCCTGAGGCCTTACCCTCATCAGCATTTTTACCGTGTCCTCCTGAATGGCCCCGATCATTTCTTCAAACATGTCAAATCCTTCTATCTGATAGGCCCTTACGGGGTCTTCATTTCCGATAGCCCGAAGACCGATTCCCTGCTTCAACTGGTCCATAGCATCGATGTGGTCCATCCATTTTGTATCAACATTCCTGAGAAGTACAATCCTTTCTACTTCCCTGAAAGTTTCTTCTCCAAAGTCGGCTTCCTGTCTAGCATAATGGTTGTCAACAGCCGTCCTGACCCTTTGTCTCAGCCCTTCCCTGTCTATGTCTTCAAGCTTTGCCCCGTCAAAGCTGATTAAGAGTGAGAATGTTTCTGCTATATACTTGATAAGCCCCTTTAAATCCCAGTTTTCGTTATATCTTTCGCCGCTTAAATGCATGTTGATACCCTTGTCTATCAAGGAATCAATCATATTGGAAATATATTCTTTTAAATCTTCCCCTAAAAGCACCCTTCTTCTTTCCGAATAAATAACTTCT
Organism: Tissierellia bacterium; assembly: GCA_012520455.1. Lineage (GTDB taxonomy): Bacteria > Bacillota > Clostridia > Tissierellales > Sedimentibacteraceae > Sedimentibacter. The sequence goes on along the minus strand of JAAYOE010000105.1, from coordinate 5,679 downwards.
CTCTGCTTATTCATTACGTTGTCATATTGAAGAACATGCTTTCTTATGTCAAAATTCCTGCCTTCGACCCTGGCCTGGGCTGTCTCGATGGTTTTTGTGAGCATTCCTGCTTCTAAGGGCTCGTCTTCAGGCATTTTTAAGGTTTCAATCAAGGCCTTAACCTTGTCTCCGGCAAAGAGCCTCATTAAATCATCTTCCAAGGATATATAGAATCTGGATGAACCCGGGTCTCCCTGCCTGCCTGAACGGCCTCTCAGCTGGTTGTCGATACGCCTTGATTCGTGGCGCTCCGTACCGATGATGTGGAGTCCTCCTGCTTCTATCACCCTTTTTTGCTCGTCTCTCAATTCATCTTTTGATTCTTCCAATAATTGTTTGTAAACTTTGCGGGCCTCGATTATTTCGGCATCATCGGTTTCATTGAAACCGTCCGCTTGGGCTATCAGGTCATCGGAAAACCCCTTTACCCTCATCTTGTGCTTTGCAATAAATTCAGGGTTTCCTCCGAGAACAATGTCGGTTCCTCTTCCCGCCATATTGGTTGCAATTGTAACGGCCCCTAATCGTCCGGCTTGGGCCACGATTTCCGCTTCCTTTTCGTGATGCTTTGCATTCAGCACTTCATGCCTGATTCCTTGCTTTTTGAGCATCCTGCTTAAGATTTCTGACTTTTCGATGGAAATTGTACCTACCAATATGGGCTGGCCTGTTTTGTGCCTTTCGACAATTTCATTTATTACGGCATTAAATTTACCTTCTTCTCCCTTGTAAACAACATCCTGCAAATCCTCCCTTATGACGGGCTTGTTGGTGGGAATTTCTATAACGTCCACACCGTAGATTTCACGGAATTCATTTTCTTCCGTCTTTGCTGTACCGGTCATACCGGACAGTTTCTTATACATCCTGAAGTAATTTTGGAAGGTTATGGTTGCAAGGGTCTTCGATTCTTTTCTTACTTCTATTCCTTCCTTGGCTTCGATTGCCTGATGAAGGCCGTTGGAATACCTCCTGCCGTACATTATACGGCCGGTAAATTCATCAACGATTAAAACTTCTCCGTCTTTTACAATGTAGTCGATATCCTTCTTCATTGTATTATGGGCTTTTAAGGCTTGATTTATGTGATGGGTGATTTCCATGTTTTCCTGGTCGGCTAAGTTTTCGATATTGAAATATCTTTCAGCCTTGGCAATTCCTCTTGCCGTAAGGGTAACATTTTTTGCCTTTACGTCATGGATGAAATCAACAGTATCATCTTCCTCATAATCACCCATTATGTAGTCCATCTTTGTCTTCTTCTCTTCGGGCATTTGGACTTTTCCCTTCAAGGTAAGGACAAAGCTGTTGGCCATCTGATAAAGGTCCGTTGATTTTTCTCCTTCGCCGGAAATAATAAGGGGGGTTCTGGCTTCATCTATCAGGATGCTGTCAACCTCGTCTATGATACAAAAATTCAAATCCCTTTGAACCATGTCTTCCTTGTGGATGACCATGTTGTCTCTTAGGTAGTCAAAACCAAATTCATTGTTTGTTCCATAGGTAATATCTGCCCTGTAGGCATTCATTCTTTCTTCCTTAGTAATCCCGTGAACTATGCAGCCCACGGATAGACCCAAGAAATTGTGAACCTTACCCATCCATTCGGCGTCACGCCTTGCCAGGTAATCATTTACCGTTACAACATGGACTCCCTTGCCTAAGAGGGCATTCAAATAAACAGGCAGGGTTGAAACCAAGGTTTTTCCTTCACCTGTTTTCATTTCGGCAATCCGGCCCTGGTGGAGGACTATTCCGCCTAATATTTGAACGGGATAATGCTTCTGACCCAAGACTCTCCATGCAGCTTCCCTTACCAAAGCAAAGGCTTCAGGCAGTATGTCGTCAATGGATTCGCCCTTTGCAAGTCTCTGCTTGAATTCAGGGGTTTTAGCTTTGAGCTGGCTGTCGGTCAAAGCTTCCATGGTCTTTTCCAAAGACAGAATCCTGTCAACCAAGGGCTGTAATCTTTTAATTTCTTTTTCGCTGTATGAACCAAAAATTTTCTCTAAAAACTTCATCTTATTATCCTTCCATATCATTTAAGAGAGGAGAAGTAGCCGGCCGTATAGCCCGAGCTCCATGCCCACTGGAGGTTAAAGCCTCCGCAGTCCCCGTCAACATCAAGGACTTCTCCGGCGAAGTACAAACCCTTCACCTTCAGTGACTCCAAGGTCTTGGGATTGACCTCCGTGAGCTTGACTCCTCCTGCCGTCGACTGGGCTTGGGACCATGAATTATGGCCTGTTGCCTCAAACTTCCACTCTTTTAAAATATCTATTATTATATAAATTTCTTTCTTGTTTAATTTACCGCATAACCTATTTAGGTTATCAAAGCCTGCTTCGTAAAAAACTACCGGGATCAGTTTTTTGTTAATAAAGCCTATCATCGATTCTTCTATGGTTTTATGTCCGATCCTTCCGAATCTTTCCTCTAATATTTCATAAAGCTTAAGCTTTGTATAATGAGGGAACATATCTATGCTTATATAAGGCTTATTTTTCTTATTTAATTCTTCAATAACCTTCCGGCTTATTTGCAGGATGGGAGGTCCCGATATCCCGTAATCCGTAAATAGTATTTCACCTTCTTCTTCCCTTATGAGTTTGTTTCCGGTATAGGCTTTTACAAGTCCGTCAAATTTTATTCCCGCAAGCCTTTTGAAATATTTTCCGCTTAATTTTAACTGAACAAGGGCAGGAAAGGGCTCAATTATTTCATGGCCAAAGGACTTGGCTAGATCATATCCCATGCCGTCAGACCCGAACTGGGGGCTTGCTTTTCCTCCCGTGGCTAAGATGACCCTGTCCGCATCAGCTGTATCACTTCCAATAATACTAAACTTACCTTTGTTTTTTCTTAAAGCCGTAACCTTAAAGTCGGTTATTTCATCAACCTTAAGCCTCTTTAATTCATATCTCAAAACATCCAAAATGCTTGAGGCCTGGAGAGAGTTTGGATAAACCTTGCCCTTTTCGTCAACATATGGAAAAATCCCTAAGTCCTCAAAAAAGGATAGGGTTTTATCAAGGCCAAAAAAATTCATCACTTCATCCGTAAGGCTTAAATCATTTGAATGATAGCATTCCTTTGACAGGTTCATATTCGTATAATTGCACCTGCCGTTGCCTGTAGCTAAGATTTTTTTGCCCACCCTGTTCATTTTTTCGTAGACACTCACTTGGGCACCGTTTTTAGCTGCAGCTATGGCCGCCATCAAGCCTGATGCCCCTCCGCCGATTACAGCTATTTTCATGTTTATTCCTGTCCCTCGATAGGTTTATATGTTTTAAGTATTTGCTCGGCAACCTTAAGGCCGTCAATTGCTGCGGACATTATTCCTCCCGCATAGCCGGAACCTTCGCCGCAGGGGTAGATTCCCCTTACGCTTGCCTGCATTTCATTGTTTCTTGTTATTCTGACAGGAGAAGATGTTCTTGTTTCAACTCCCGTAAGGAGGGCATCGGGCCTGTCAAAATTCGTTAACAGCTTTCCAAAGGCCGTTATCCCTTCGGTTATGCTTTCGCATACATAATCGGGAAGGCAGTCCCACAGGTTTGCAAAGGTACAGCCGGGCCTGTAGGTTGGATATATTTCTCCAAAGGCTGTGGAAACTTTTTTTTCTTTAAAATCCTTAAAGAGCTGGACCGGAGCCCGGTAATTTCCACCTCCTGCCTCATAGGCCTTCCTCTCCCAATATCTCTGGAATTCCACCCCTGCCAAAGGAGCTTCCATGCCCCCGAAGTCTTCGGGATTTATCTGGACAACAATCGCTGAATTTGCATTTTCCAGATCCCTGTCGTAAAAACTCATACCGTTTGTTACTACTCCTCCTTCTTCTGAAGAAGAAGCAGTTACTACTCCTCCCGGGCACATGCAAAATGTATAGACGCTTCTCCCATTTTTGCTTTTATGAACAAATTTATAGTCAGCAGGCCCCAATAGAGGGCTGCCTGCCATTTCTCCGTACTGGGCTTCGCTTATCATTTTTTGAGGGTGCTCTATCCTTAAACCGATAGCGAAGGGTTTTGCTTCAAGCTTAAGTTTGCTGTTGAGCATTTCAAAGGTATCTCTTGCACTGTGGCCTATGGCGAGGACCAATATGTCCGTCTCAATAATGTCATTTTCGGTAATAACGCGGCATACAGCATCATCCTTTATCATGATATCAGTTAAGCATTCTTCAAACCTGAATGTGCCGCCTAAGCTGATTATTTTTTTTCTTATATTAACCATGACATTTCTCAGAAGGTCTGTTCCGACATGAGGTTTATTGATATATGCAATTTCCGCCGGAGCCCCTGCCTCAATCATTTCTTCCAGTACCTTCTTGCCCCTTTTGGACCTGTCTTTTATCAAGGTGTTGAGTTTACCGTCAGAAAAGGTTCCGGCTCCCCCTTCTCCAAACTGGATGTTGGACCTTATGTCTAAAATCCCGTCCTTCCAGAACTTATCAATATCCTTGACCCGGGCTTCAATGGTCCTGCCTCTTTCTAAAATTATAGGCTTGTAACCCTTTTCCGCCAGGAGGAGGGCACAAAAAAGTCCAGCCGGACCGCTTCCTACCACAACCGGCCTGTTATTTAACTCCTTTTCTCCCGTAACTTCCACCTCGTATTCAAAGGGCTCCACTAAAGATACATTGGTATTCCTTTTTGAAATCTTAACATCCCTGTAGGTCTCTACGTCTAAAGCATATATAAACAATATTTCATCTTTTTTTCTGGCATCTATTGATTTTCTGAAAACAGAAATACCCTTGATATCTTCTTTCTTTATTCTTAAAGCTTCCGCTGCCTTTATCCATAAGTCTTCCTCCCTATGGTCTATGGGCAGCTTTACTTGTTGAATTCTATACATTGGTACACCTCTTTATCTTTCAGTCATTAATATTGGGTCCTTGCCGGCTCAAGGGCTCTTAATCCCTTGTCCGTTAACAGATTCATTATAACATATAATATGAAATATTCTATGTAAAATTTTGAAATGTAAATATACTTAACACAAATTAGGCAGCTTTCGCTGCCACCTGTTTGTCCTTGCTCAGATTCCCTTATCCTCTATGGGACTGGACATTATAATAAATGTTTCCGTATGCCCGTAAAACTGGATTTTACCGACTAATTCTTCCAAATGGGCCATTTCTCTCAAGTATGCTTTCATTATCATGCTGTGAGGCCCCGTAACGTGGTGACATTCCACAATTTCTTCCGAACCCCTGGCAAATTGCAAAAAACTTTCCTGGTTTTCAGGTTTTATGGATGCATTTATCAATACGCTTATAGGCTTGCCTATTTTGGTATTGTTTATTACAGCCTTGTAGCGCTCAATCACGCCTGTGTCCTCTAATCTCTTCACTCTTTCTGCCACGGCGGGAGGACTTAAGGATACTTCCCTGCCTAAATCTTTCATGGAAATTCTTCCGTTATGCTGGAGAATACTGATAATTTTTAGATCCGTTTGATCCATTTTGCACCACCTTATTAAATTAAGTATATTATGAAAATTGCTGTTTTTATTAGCGCAAACACGGAGTAATGATTATTAATATTATGTACAAATCCATTATAACATGATATTATACATATAAGCAACAATGCCTGTGTTCAAAATACTCCCTTTATATTAGCCATATTA
>JAAYOE010000012.1 GCA_012520455.1 Tissierellia bacterium | reverse complement strand
ATAATATCTCTAAGCGACTCGGTTCATATTTCATGTTTTCACCTCACAAAAAAATTAAGCTGTATTTCAGATTCATTGCCATCATAGCAACCGAACCTGTCATACAGCTGATATCAACCTTAAATTTGCCTTAAATTATGGGAACCCTGATTCTAAAGGTACTTCCCTTATCCAGCTTGGGATGTAGAGTCAAATCTCCTCCGTGGGCTTGAGCAATTTTTTTGGCTATGGAAAGACCCAGGCCGCTGCCCCCGGTCTTGGAGTATCTAAAATCATCCACCCTTACAAAGGGCTTGAATATATTATCCGCAAGGTGAGGCGGAACTCCGATTCCATCGTCGCTGAAATCTATCACCGCTTGATTATTTTCCACCATCAAGCTCACGGTAACCAAAGTCCCCTTAGGATTGTACTGCAAGGTGTTATTGGCAAGATTTTGGAATATCCGGCCAAACCTGTCGGCATCCATCATTACAAAAGCAGGTTCTTCCAATATATCAAATTCATACAGGAACCCTTCCCGCTCCAATTGGGGAACAAGGTCTCCGCAAACCTGGCGGATGTATTCGCAGATATCTGTTTTTTTCAGCTTCAATGAAAATTCCGGGCTGTCCATTTGGGAAAGCTCAAACAGCTCATTAAGGAGCTTGTTGGTTTTTTTACTGTTATTTAAAATGATTCCTAGATATTCATTCCGCTCCTCCTCAGTCATGCCTGACTTCTCTATAAGCAGCTCTGTATACCCCTGTATGCTTGACATAGGGTTTTTAAGGTCATGGGAGATATCTAAAATTAATTTTTTTCTGTCCTCCTCCGATTTTTTACGAAGAGAGATTTCATGCTCTATCCTTGCTGCCATGTCGTTAAAGGTATCCTGGAGCTGGGCAAATTCATTTTTTAGACGCAAATCCACCCTCACGGAATAATCTCCTTCCCGCAAAAGTCTTGTCCCGTCACAAAGTTTTTGTAAAGGGACCGTTATGCTTGCCGCAGTAATCCTTGAATAAATGAAGGCGAAAAGGGCAAGTATCAAAATATAAGCAAAAACCACCAAAGCAATCACCAAACCGGACCGCATGAAGTCACTTGCGGGGGCATCTTTATTATAGACTAAAGAAAAATCCAGCCTAATCGATGTGGGGAAGGTAACAATCAGCCAAAACTCACTTTTTGGATTATACAAAACATCATAATGGTATGGCTTTTTTAGGCTTTCCGTTAGAAATGCCGTGAATTCTTCCGCAGTCAGCTTATCTTTCCCGATGGTGTCAAGACCCTCTGAATAGACAAGCCTGTATTCCTTGTCCACAACCTGTACGCCGCCGCCGTTTTCCACAATTTCGGATGAATCAATCTGCCTGTAGTCATCTTTAATGATTGAACTTGCCGGAAACTTGTTTTTTACCAGCGAATCCGCAATCAAACCGCTAGCATGGGACAGGAGGACAAAGGCAAGTATAATATCAAGAATAGTCAACAAAAATATTACAAGAAAATTCCCTAAAAACTGATTAGATAGTTTTCTTTTCATTGTTTTCACCGGTATAATGGAGCTTATAGCCTATGCCTCGAATGGTTTTCAGATATTTTGGCTCTTGGGGGTCATCTTCAATCCGGTTCCTTATCCGGCTTATATGTACCATTACGGTATTGTCGTCAAAATAGTATTCCTCGTCCCAAACCGCATGATACAGCTGGCGTTTTGTAAAAACCCTCTCGGGATTTTCCATAAAATGAAGGAGCAGCTTGTATTCCTTCGCTCCAAGTTCAATCATCTCTCCATCCTTAAAGGCACAGCATTTTTCTTTGTCAATGGACAAGCTTCCGTATGTTATTCTTGTATTGGCTTTTTCTTTCGATGAGAGATATTCATTATTTCGTCTCAGTTGTGCCCCAACACGAGCTACCAATTCGGCAATTGAAAAGGGCTTGGTAAGATAATCGTCAGCACCTAATTTGAACCCCAGGACCTTGTCCATGTCTTCTGTCCTAGCCGTTAGGAACATGACCGGGATTGTGCTGTGTTCCCTTATTTTTAGGAGAAGGTTAAAGCCGTCCATAACAGGCATCATAACATCAAGGATTACCAGGTTAACATCCCGGGTTCTTAGAATGTCCCATGCTTCCTTGCCGTTTTGGGCTGTCAAAACGGTATAACCGTTTTCCTCTAAAGTTATTTTTACTAAGTTTCGGATATCGGCCTCGTCATCTGCGATTAATATGACCATGTGGTTCTGCCTCCCCCTTAAGAATGTTCCCTTACTCATATATAAATATTGTATATTTTACCATGACGTTAATTAAATAACAATGTTTTTTTGAAATATTCACTCTGTCAATATATACTCTGCAAATAATATTTTTATGCTGCCGACAGGTTTTCCCATTTGTTTTGAGTCCTTTATCATTCGCTTAATCTCATCATCGAGCGGAAGACTATATGCATCTGCACGGACTTTTTCTATCTATAGATTTTTTTAGTCTCCCCCAGCTTTGAAATTATAAATGGGTTTTATAGTTTTAATTATTTCAACCGTGTCACCGATATCATTGATAATATCATCAATACCCTTGTAAGCCATGGGACATTCGTCTAAGGTATCTTTGTTCACTGAGCTTGTAAAAATGCCATCCATTTGCTTCTTGAATTCAGATAGAGTAAATGTTTTTTTAGCCTGACTTCTTGACATTAACCTCCCTGCCCCATGGGGTGCCGAATAGTTCCAATCCGGATTTCCTTTACCTATACAAATCAAGGAACCATCTCTCATGTTAATGGGTATTAATAACTTTTCGCCGGCCCGGGCGGAAACCGCCCCTTTTCTTAAAATCATATTTTCCATATCTATGTAATTGTGTATTGTAGTAAATTCATCTACCACCTTTAACTTCATGCCCTCAATTATTTCATCCATTATTGCTTTTCTGTTCAGCATTGCGAATCTCTGGACAATTTTCATGTCATGAATATATTCTTCCATTATGCGGCCGGTCAAATAAGCCAATTGTTTGGAATATCCTTCGGATTTTTGAGATTCATAGGCTAATTTTTGATAATAGTTAGCTACCTGATAGCCTAAATGTCTGGAGCCTGAATGGACGATAAGATAAGTATTATCATCTTCATCCTTGGCGGCTTCAATAAAATGATTGCCTCCGCCAAGGGTTCCAAGGGATAGTATTGCTCTTTCTATGTTAATACTCCCTGCATCTTTGCACTTAAGCCGTGACAAATCTATTTCATCATTGTATCTATGTGCTTTCTTCCTGATATTAAAACCTGCCGGTATTTTTCCATAAATTAATTTATCTAATTTGCTGAGCTCAATGTGGGAATTTTTTATGCGTATTGTTTCCATTCCACACCCGATATCAACCCCCACCAAATTAGGAACCACCTTATCGGTAATGGTCATGGTTGTTCCTATGGTGCAGCCTACCCCTTCATGAACATCAGGCATGATTCGTATTTTAGAGTCCTTTGTGTATTCCTGGTCGCACAAAGTCTTAATTTGAATAACAGCACCCTCTTCAACCGCATCGGTAAATACCTTTGCTGTATTGAAGCGGCCTTCTATAATTCTCATAATATCAACCTTTCTTGTAATTCCGTCAGAACTCTGCTGCCCTGCTTTTACAATATTATACCAAGAAAGGCATCTACATTCAATCATGCCATCCTGAGGGTTATCTTATTGTTCTAATTCCAAGAACTCCCCTGTTGATACT
>JAAYOE010000104.1 GCA_012520455.1 Tissierellia bacterium | reverse complement strand
TGTACGGTCCAGGGGAACATGTCGACGGGCTGGGCTTTTATAAGCTTGTAGCCGCCTTCTTCAAGGAGTTTTATATCTCTTGCCAGGGTGGATGGATTGCATGAGACATATACAACCTTTTTGGGCGACATGTTTATAATTGTGTCTATTACCGGCTTTTCACAGCCTTTTCGCGGTGGGTCGACTATTACAACATCTGCCTTGATTTTTTGCTTATATAGCTTTGGTACCACTTCTTCGGCCTTGCCTGCAAAGAATTCAACATTATGAATGTTATTGTTCAATGCGTTCGCCCTGGCATCTACAACAGCTTGTTCGACAATTTCAACTCCATATACCTTCTTTGCGTACTTTGCAGCCATAAGGGATATGGTGCCTATGCCGCAATATATGTCAAAGCATACTTCATCTTTATTAATATCCGCATATTGGATGGCTGTTTGATAGAGCTTTTCGGTCTGCTCAGGATTTACCTGAAAAAATGCCTCCGGTGAAATTACAAAGCTTAAGTCATCAATCGTATCATTAATAGTTCCTTGGCCATAAAGGACTTTGTTTTTTCTTCCCATAACCAAATTGGTATTTTTATTGTTAATATTTTGAATTACGGTTTTAATATTTGAATTAATGCTGACCAAATTATCAATAAGCTCTTCTTTGTTTTTGAAATTCTCGATAGTCGTAACGATAACAATCATCAGTTCATTATTTCTGTTGTTTCTGATAATTATATTTCGTACGATTCCTTTTCCGGTCATTTTGTCGTAAGCATCTATTTTATATTTAATCATTAAATTCTTAAACAAATTGACGACTTCATCAGCTTCCCTGCTTTGAATCAAACAGCCGCTTATGTCAACCGTGTTATAGGTTCCTTGTTCATATGGGCCTATGAATATGTCATTATTTTTTTCAGTAACGGAAAATGTTGTTTTATTCCTGTATCTAAAGGGGGTTTTCATTCCAAGAGTATCATTTACGGTTACTTCTTCGGTATTTACTCCAGCTCTTTTGAGTTCATTAATGACACGTTCTCTTTTATATTTTAACTGTTCCTCATAATTCATGTGCATTAGCTGGCAACCGCCGCATTGTTCAAAAAAACCGCATGCAGAATCTATCCTGTTTTCTGAAGGTTTAATTATAGTAATTAACTCACCAAGAGCATAGTTTTTCTTTATTTCGGTTATTTTTATTTTTGCAATGTCACCCGGTATTACATCGTCAACGAAGATTACAAGGTTATCTGACTTTGCAACACCTTTTCCCATGTGGTTCAAATCTATTATTTCAACATCTAATATTTGATTTTCCTGCAACATGACTACTCCTAAGTTTTATTAGATAAATTATACTATATGTGCTCAGAATTATCACGTGTTTTTGCACCACAATAGACAAATACTCTCTGTTATACTGTGTATAATTAAGGACTTCATTATTAATACAAACAAATCCGGTTAACATAAAATATTTTATGTTAACTAAAAGTCAGTTATTGTCAAGTTATCGTCCAAGATGTCAAAAAAGCATTCAACCAGGAACTTTCCCAAGGGGACTCCATTGGTTTACATAAAATATTTTATGTTAACTAAAGGTCGGTTGTTGTCGAGTTATCGTTCAAAATATCAGTAGAGAATTTGATGGGATCCTTCGCTTCGCTCAGGATGACAGTGTGGTGGGATCCTTCACTGCGCTCAGGATGACAGCGTGAATGGGATCCTTCGCTGCGCTCAGGATGACAAAATATCATTATAACAAAACGAGGTTATGTTTATAACCTCGTCTCATTGGGTGGTGGAGGGACATATATATTACACTGTTAAGATGCTTTTTTCTTGTTTTTCGGGTTTTCACGCCATAAGCGGTCAGCCACGCCTGCCCACGCCTTGGCAGCCGGAGTAGTTTTAGCGCTAAGAACATGGACATCTTCCGGTGCTTCCATATCGGTTGATTTAGCTCCGGATTCCTCAACCATGGCTACAATTTTCTCAGGATTGTCGAGCAAAGGACACGGACGGAGCATGTTGCTGTTAAAGGGCTGGTTCTTTCGATATGCCATAAACAAGGGAGAACGAAGGGCATCCAGTAAGGTCACCTCGTGAATGTTAACATTGGAGTAATGTATAAATGCACAAGGTTCCACATCTCCAGCTGCATTTATATGCAGATAGCACCTTCCGCCGGCTATGCATCCGTTGGTATACTCACCGTCATTCCAGAAATCTATTGCGAAGATAGGCTTGGTTTGTCGGATTTCACGGATACGCCTGTACATGTAGGCACGTTGTTCGGGAGTAGCTATTAAGTCCGTGTGGGCATCCTTTCCAACGGGCATGTAAGTAAAGTTCCAGGAGAATTTACAGCCACGGGCAATCATATCATCCACGAATTCATCAGACCCCACGCTTTCTGTGTTATAACGGTGGTAGCAGGTAGAGTATCCAAAGGCAAGGCGGTGTTTACGCATGCGTTCCATGGCTTCAATTACTTTACGATAGGTTCCTTTACCTCGCCTCATATCCGTAGCTTCCTCGTCACCCTCAATGGAAAATGCCAGTACAAAGTTCCCTACCCTTAGCATCTCCTCGCAAAGTTCATCATCTACAAGGGTTCCGTTGGTGAAGGCAAAGAAGAAGCAGTCCTGATGAGCTTCGCACAATTTTATAATATCCTTTTTACGTACAAGGGGTTCTCCCCCGGAGAATATGTAGAAATAAATGCCCAGTTCCTTGCCCTGGCGGCATATGGAATCCAGGGTTTCATATGACAAATTACTCTTATCACCATATTGTGCTGCCCAGCACCCTGTGCAGGACAAGTTGCATGCACTGGTAGGATCCATCAGTATAGTCCAAGGAATGTTGCAGTTATACTTCTTTTCTATAGAACGGGCAAGTTCCCCCCGGGTAAGATTGGCGTTTATAATAAAGCATTCCACAAACTTCTTTAACTGCTTTATATCTACATCCCTGTACAAATCCCTGATAAATCCGTTCCAAACGCTGTTCTCATCCATTAATACATCGCGGGCTACCCGTATCTGGGCAGAATAGTTTTTACCTCTATCCAATTTTTCTACGATCTCAAATACCTTAGGTAGTTTATTCATAGGATCGTCAGATATGTAGTTTAAAAGCATAGTAGCTGCAGTTTTTTGAATTTTATTCATGATAATTCCTCCCTATATAGATTGTTTAATATTAACAATATTAACTCAAGCTCTTTACAGGGCTTTTTAACTAACCGTTTGGTTAATTATATTCATAGTATTATTTAAACTTTAAATATGAAAATTAAATTTTTCAGTTACCATTCCGCAGCAAGATATCACTTCCTGAAATCATTGAAGATGTGATTATTTGAGAAACGCGTAAAAAAGAACCTTTAAGTTCCTCATCACTTAATGAGGTTACCGCCTTATAATCATCAAAATAAGCCGCAAAACAAATAATAGGAATAATAGAGAAGAAGAATTCAAACAATACCATGTCATTGGAATAAACAAAATCATGATCAGCTTCGTAGATAGTTTTAAAAATAGGATTTCTTTCGTTGCCTTTCATGAAGTCCATAAAAGAGAACAAGGAATTCTGATGTTTCCCGTTCTTAAGGGACTCAAGCAACAAGATACGGATGATATCCTTCTTTTCAATAACATAATCAACAACCTGCTCATAGAACTTATAAGAATGCTGCAAAAAATTCTCTACAGCTTCAGCATTGACAAAGTGCAGGCGGTCAGGTTTTATATCGAGGTATCCATTTTTAATCATTCCAACAATATTAGTCTGAATGTAATCCATAGCAATCGAGACAGTATTCTCAAGGAGAGAATGAACCATAAAATCCAAGATGTCTTCCTTGCTCTTGAAATAATAATATATTAACGCTTTGTTTACATTTGCGGTATTTGCTATATCATTTACCCTGGTTGCATCGAAACCTTTTTGAGAAAACAGCTGGGTTGCCGCATCAATTATTCTTTCTCTTGCATCCTTTGCCGTGGTTTGTTCCAAGTTATTTTCCTCCAATTAACTAACCGGTTATTTAACTGCCTTTATTATAACTCTTTTCAATTTATTGTCAAGGCAAAAACTACAAATAATCGACCTAATATAACAAAAAAATCTGCCTGATATATGCTTCAGGCAGATCATACTGTTGACAAAGCATAAAACACATTGTCATTGTTATGAATACTACCCTAACGAAGGGTACATTAAACTAAGGGTTGTTTTAAACACCCTGACAATGTTGTAAATTATCAGTATAACTTAGGCAGTAGCCAATGAAACGGGAACTGACACTCCTAATTCTTGTAGCTTTTTAAGGTAGTAATTAGCTTTCTTATCGGTATTAAATTTAGTATAGTAATTACTGCCTAAATCTTTAAAAGGAACATTGTCCTTTAACATGTGGTAAATAGCGATTAACATGGAATGCGCAACTGCAACGGTGGCTCTGTTAGCCCCACGCTTGGTAACCAAACGCTGATATTGAGCGTAGAAAAAACTTTCTTTTTTGGCTTTGGCAGCTTT
>JAAYOE010000103.1 GCA_012520455.1 Tissierellia bacterium | reverse complement strand
TCTTTTCGGGGACGGTTCTTTTCGTTCTTGGTATTACAATTTTACTCCCGTCCCCTTTTACATGTCAAAATTCTTTTTTCTTGTATATCCACAAAGAAACATAAATCGAGATTAAAAATATTACTGCTCCAATTATGGGTGATAAATAAATTACCGATTTAATAATTTCTTCATCGGGCATCGAAATTCCAAGTTTAGATATCATCATCAAAGCTGCAACCGGTATGAATATCACAATCATCATAAAGATACGGCCCTTTTCCACTCCGAACTTGAACAAGAGGGGAAAAATTACTGACATCAACATTAATCCGGTAGAAAAGCCGCCCAAGACGACCAAGGTGTTTTCAGCCGTTTTCATATTGGAAATAACCATATTAACAAGCATTGATAAAACAAAAGCAACTATTAAAAAGATCAAGCCCAGCAAGTACCTGCTCATTACCATATTTTTTCTGGATATGGGCATGGTAAGGGCATATCTGTCCCATTTGCTCCTTTCATCATAGGCCATGGCCGTCAAGGGTATCAATACGGCCACCATGGTCATCATGGAGGTGAACATGGATGTGTTTTCATTAACAAGTCCCATGGCAAAATAAAATACTACTAATAATAAGTATATCTTTCCTTGTTTTTTTAAGTTTAACAAATCCTTTATAATCAATCCGGTCATTGCACCTGCTCCTTTATTATAAATATCATTATATCTTCGATGGAAGCTCTATCTATTATATATGAGCCCCTTATCTTATCCTTAAGCATCAAGGCTTCAACTCCGAATTTGTTTCTTCTCATTCCCATCACAAAGCTTTTATCTATTTTTTCATACTCTTCAGGCGAGCATTTTAAAATACCGTAATTGTCCAACAAATCGTCTTTGGCTTCTGAAAATACTATTTTCCCCTTGTGAATAAAGGTGATATAGTCACATATTTTTTCCAAATCGCTTATTATGTGTGACGATACAAATATGGAATTTGTTTCGTCCTGAATAAAGTCTAAAAAGGTATCGAGGATTTCTTCTCTCACAACAGGGTCCAAGCCGCTTGTGGCTTCATCCAAAATCAAAATTTTTGAATCATGGGACAGGGAAACTGCCATTGACAGCTTCATTTTCATTCCTCTTGAGTAATCCTTAATGTTTTTATTATTGGGGAGCGAAAACTTATCGAGGAATTTATAAAATTTGTTATCATCCCAGGTCTTATATATTCTTTTTAATATGCTGCTTATTTCCCTTGCGTTTAAATTTTCGGGGAAGCTTGATTCATCCAAAACGACACCTATGTTTTCCTTGATTGAATCCATTTCGGTCCTGTTGTCTTTACCTAGAATCTTTATGGTTCCCCCATCCCGGTTAATTAAATCTAAAATCAATTTTATAGTGGTAGTTTTTCCGGCACCGTTTTCTCCTATAAAACCCATTATGCTCCCTCTGGGCAGAGATATATTAATATTGTCTAATTTAAAATCCGGGTATTCTTTTGTTACCTTGTCTAATTTTAATGCGTATTCCATTTTATTCTCCTTCATGAATCAATTTCATCATTTCAATTAATTCGTCCAGCTTCAAGCCGCAATCCTTTGACAACTTGACAATTTCCTGCATGTGGTCTTCTATCTCTTTCAGAAGCTGCTCTTTAATTAATTCTAAATTCTTTCCTGCAACAAAGCTTCCTTTTCCGGTAAAGGAAACAATAAATCCTTCTCTTTCAAGTTCATCGTAGGCCCGCTTAGTAGTAATTACGCTTATTCTCAGCTCCTTTGCAAGGAGCCGCATGGAAGGCAGGGCTTCCCCTTCTTTTAACTGACCTGAAATTATCATGGACTTTATTTGAGAAACAATTTGCTCGTAAATCGGCTGACCGCTGGAATTGCTTATTATTATATTCATCTTCATCACCATCTATAATGTATATATCCATTATATACATTATACCAACTTTGTCAATAGTTTTTTTGTTTCTTTGGGGAC
>JAAYOE010000102.1 GCA_012520455.1 Tissierellia bacterium | reverse complement strand
GATTTTGTCTTGGTGTAGGTTACAATGCCCTCACCCAAAAATATATCAGATATTTCAACTGTGGAATTTATCATCCCTCCGGGATTATATCGCAAATCTATGACTAAACCCTTCACGCCTTTATTCTTTAAGGTCTTGTATGCCGTTTTGAAATCACTTGCCGTCTGCATGTCAAATGTGGTAACCCTGATATATCCTATATCATCTTCTAACATTGACGACTTAACTGTGTTGATTCTTATTTTTTCCCTTTTTATCTGTAAATCTGACATACTTTGGCTGCCATCCGGCAATACTCTTTGTATGGTCAGGGTTACGCTTGTTCCCGGCTCCCCTTTCATAACATTTACAGCCGCGTTAATTTGGTCCGCGGTGTATTCAACCCCGTTAATTCGAATAATTTTATCCCCTGTTTTAAGTCCTGCCTTTTCTGCAGGAGTATCCTCAATAGGTGAGACAATAACTATCCTGTTATCATCGCCGGCAGTTATGTAAACCCCGATACCCTCGTATGAGCCTTCCGTATCCTGCATCAAGGCGTCAAATTCTTCCTTGGTCATGAACTGTGTATATGGATCGCCCAAAGCCTTTAAGGTTCCCTGCAATGCTCCCTGAAGCATCACTTTTTCATCGGCTTCATACAAAAAATCCCTTTTCGCAATTTCCATTACCTTTTCTTGTTTTTTATACTTTTCATACATTTCTTTCAATTCTATGTATTCATCTTTTGACAAAAATACCTTCTGTCCTATTTCAACCAAAAACACATTTCCGATTGTCAAGGTAAGAAAAACGGCTAAAAGGGCAACCGCGACTATCGTAATAATGTATTTCTTCTTCGATACCATATACTCACTCCCGCTATTAAGATTAAGCTGAAATTAAACGCTTATATTTATTTATATGCTTTCAATATCAATTTATCCTATTAAAATAATAGGACCTTGCACACGTTTGTCATTATAACATATTTAGCTGTCAATTTATATAAAAATATTAACTCTCACAAATTTTTTACATCTAAAGCTTTGACTTAATCAGATTCCCCAATCTTTCAATTCCCATCCTAATCTTATCGGGAGGACTTGCACCGAAACTGAGCCTCATACAGTTGCTTCCCTTGCCCCCGCCTTCCGCAAAAAAGCCTTCTCCGGCAACAAATGCTACCTTTACATGAGGATTTGAGACGGATTCTTTTAATAATTCGGTTGTATTTATACCACCAGGCAATTCCACCCATGTAAATAATCCTCCGTCGGGGAAAGTTCTCTTGGTGCCTTGGGGGAAGAATTTGTCTATGCTTTCTATCATAGCATCCCTTCTCTCCCTGTGGATGTCGCACAAGAACTTGTGATGCTTGGGATAATAACCCCTCTTGAAAAACTCCGCACAGATTATCTGGGGCAAAAGTGAAGTATGGGAATTTGAAGCCGACTTTGCATCTGTCATTTTAGAAATGATGTCCTCATTTGCATACACATACCCGATCCTGCTTCCCGGAGAAAAAATCTTGGAAAAACTGTTGGCAAGAACAGTATGGCCTGTTTTGTCAAAAGCCTTAATTGGCAGGAGGTCTTCCCCGCTGTACCTGATATCCCGGTAGGGGTCATCCTCTAAAATTATTACATCATACTTGCTGCCTAAGTCTGCAATTTTTTGTCTTCTCTCCAAAGATAAGGTCCTTCCCGTAGGATTTTGGAAGGTTGGTATCACATACACAATTTTTGGATTGTATTTGATGATTTTTTCCTCCAACTCCTCTGTTATGATCCCGTCATCATCCATTTCAACGGCAACGCACTGAGCTTCAAACATGCTGAAGGTCTCAACCGAATGGACAAAGGTCGGAGACTCAACCAAGATTACATCCCCGGGCTCGATGAAAAGCTGGCACATTAAAGTCATAGCTTCCAAGCCCCCGCTGGTGATTAAAATATTATCGGGATTCGCCGTAACTCCTTTGGGAGCTAAGAGATCCTTCACGATCACTTCTCTTAAATCCTTAACCCCTGTTACGGGTCCGTAGGACAGTATTTCATAGCCCCTTCCCTCAACCCTCATAATCTGGTTGGTGATTTCCCTCACTTCATCAACCGGGAGGCACTCCTTTGCAATAGCCCCGCCCCCGAAAGAAATCACATCAGGATCATTCATGGCGCCGAATAAACCTTTTATAATATTAGCCGGCTCCTCCATAGTTTTCATTCTTTTTGCATATTTTGACATAAAATCCTCCTTATATTAACCATCCGGAATTGTACATGCCGTCATTAAAAACATTTATTAAATTATACCATTAAAAAGGACTTTAGCAAATAAAAGTTCAAAGAAACATTTTAGAGAAGATTTTGAGGTCTATATTAAAACATGGTAAATGCGACAAAAACCATCAATGTTAAATGCATTTATTACCCAAAACACGAAAAAAATTAAAAAAACATGGTTTTAATTTTAAATTCGGTGTATAATACATTAAGAGGTGATAAATGTGAATTACTTTCATAAGGAATACTATAAATTAACTCATTTAACAGAAAGAAAAAGAAAAGCTAAAGAGCGTATGCAGTATGACAGCACGATAATTACAAATCTTGAAATAAAACCTATTAATCAGTCCGATAGTTTTAAGTTATTTTATGTGCCAACCAACAGGACTATTGATATAATTGCTGATATTTCTAAACTTGATGTTAAACTTGACAGCTTATATAATAAACTACCTGAAATAGCACAAAATAATTTTTTTATTGATATGCTTAGCTCAGAACTTCAAAGCACCAATGAATTGGAAGGTGTCAGAAGTTCTAAAGAAGAACTTGTACGAACTACAAGAAAATTGTTTGATAAGGAAAAAGACTTAAAAGCAAGATTTATTAATGTCATTAAATCATATTTGGAATTAAAGAACGGGAATCTTAAACCACCTGTAGATTCAAAAGACTGTAGAAGAATATATGACGAAATTACCTCTGATGGTATTGAAAAATCTGATCACCCCGATGGTAAATATTACAGAAAAAACATAACATATATCTTTAAGGATACAAAAGAAATTCATCGCGGTATTAGTCAAGGAGATAAAACCGAAGAACTGATTATTGAAAAAATGAACGATTTATTCCGTTTTATGGATAAGTCAAACGATAGTATCAATATATTAATTAAGATTGCCATTTCTCATTATTATTTTGGCTATATACACCCATTTTATGATGGGAATGGAAGAACAGGAAGATTTATCAGCAGCATATACTTAAAAGACAATTATTCCTGGTTAACAGCAATGTCCTTATCTCAAGGATGTATTAAAGAGAGAAACAAATACCTAAAGATATTTGATATTACAAACCAGATATCATCTCAAGGAGAAGTTAATTATTTTGTTGATGAATTCCTTTCTATTATTAAACGGGGACAAGAAGATATAATCGAAAGATTAGTCCAAAAGAGTGATTTGTTAAGTATTATACTGAAAAAGATAGAATCTGATGATTCACTTTTAAATGCAGATGAAAAGGAAATTATGAATATTATGTCTCAAGAATATCATTTTAACCCTTTTAGCACCGGTATAGGGGTAAAAGAACTGCAAAGCAAATTTAACTATAAACCTGAAACAATACGCAATAAGTTAAAGACCTTATGCGAAAGAGGATTAATAGAAAAAGTGAGCGGTAAACCTGTAAAATATGTGATTTCAAAATCATACTTGGAAAGTTAGCAAGAGATAAAACAAACCACCGATGCGACGGGAACCCCCGTTGTGTCGGTTTTATTTTAGCAGATATGCCGGATTATCACGAATGATTATTGAAAAATTTTTTAAAATGTTCGCTAAAAATATTGACTTGAAAAAAATCATGTGTTAAGATTATTACGCTTTTTTAAGAGTAAAATATGAATACTCAGACACTT
>JAAYOE010000101.1 GCA_012520455.1 Tissierellia bacterium | reverse complement strand
GAGTTTATAAAAATTCGACAGTATGTAACAGAGCAGATTAAGTGGTGGTAAAAAAATAGTTAAAGGAAGATTTATTATGTTAACAAAGCTGAAAGGAACACTTTATCCAAACATCCAAAAACCCTTATATGTCCAGTTGAGAGACATTTTTGTCGATTTAATAGAATCGGAAGAATTATTGCCGGGTGACCTGATACCCGGAGAAAGAGTCTTAGCTAAGGCTTATAATGTTAGCAGGGTTACTATCAGGAAGTGTATCGACAGCCTTGTAAAAGACGGATATCTGGTCAGAAGCCAGGGAAAACAAAACAGGGTGGCTAAAAAAAGGATAACCCACAACTTAGGGTGTCTGCTTGGTATTGTAGAAGAGTTATACAATACAAACGGGATTGTGGTGACAGCTGAATCAGTTCACAACGAATATGTAGAAGCACCGGCAGTGGCGAAAAAACACTTACAATTGGATGAAGGCGGAAATACTGAAGTCTTTTCCTTTTCCAGAATACTCAAATTGGATGGAAAGCCTTTGGCCTTCAACCATTCATACGTACCTTACGAAATAGGCAAATTGATAGATTCTTTAGACTTTAATAAAGACAAGGTTTTTACTTACTTGGAAAATTGCGGGTTTACCATTAGTTACGGTGAACAGAAGATATCTTCGGGACTGTGTACCAAGGAAGAGGCAAAATACTTAGATTATATGGCAGGTCAACCGGTTCTGGTTATAAAGCGAACAACATTTTTGGAGAACGGTTATCCCGTCTTATATGAAAAGACAATATTCAGAGGAACCGATTATCAGTACAGCATCCGATTACAAAGAAATATAAACAGTTAAGCACTATAATAAAGTCAGGGAATTATTTATCAATGACCATAATTATAAAATATTCCATAATGATTTAGCGAAAGGAGAACTTCAATGGTATATTTAATCACTGGCGGGACCGGATTTGTTGGTTCCTACGTAGCAAAAGAACTTCTGAAAAGAGGTGATAAGGTAGTAGCATATGATTTTATGCAGTCTAACGTTATGCAACAAATACTGGAACCGGAAGAAATTTCGCAGATTACCATCGTAATCGGGGCTATTACAGATTTAGCACGTATCTGCAGGGTTATAAAAGAGCATAAGGTAGATAAAATTATTCACTTAGCATCCTTGCTCCACCCCTATTCCGATAACTTCCCCGATGAAGCTGTACAGGTAAATATTGTAGGACAAACGACAATTCTTGAAGCTATGAGAATAATGGATGTAAAGAAATTGGTATATGCCAGTTCCGTAGTTGTCTACGGCAATCAGTCATCTCACGACAAGTTGGTTTTGGACAATGATGCCCGCCACGCACCGGTCAGCATGTACGGGGCAACAAAATCTTTCAATGAATACTTGACTAACCATTATACAAAAACATGGAATCTTGATACCTTAGGCTTAAGATACACACTTGTTTACGGGCCGGGAAGGGTAAGAGGGGCAACAGCTTTTATAAATGCGCTTACAGAGCCGGCTTTGGGCAATAAAGCAATTGTTCCCTTCGGTGATGATGTTGTTGACTGGCAATATGTTGAAGATATAGCGGCATTAACCGTAAAGTGCTCTGATGTGGGACCTACAAAAACCAAGATTTTTAATACCCGCTTTGATGTGAGAAGTATAAGGGAAGCGGGAGAATATGTAAAAAAACTCATTCCCGAGGCTGAGATAGAATACCGGGAAGGAAAATTCGGTCTTGCCTGGCAGTTGGACGATACCCTCCTGCAACAGGAAATAGGTTTCAAACCTCAGTTCCCGATGGAAAGGGGCCTGAAAAACTTAATCAACTACATAAGAAGAGTTAATAACTTACCAGAGTATGAATAAATAATATGGAGGTAGACAAGGTGAAAAAAGTAGCGATTGAATACGGCGATGGTTTTATGAATGTTGAAGTACCGGATAGTGCCGTGGTTTATTCCATGAAAACCGACCACGTTGATCCCAAGTGCGCTGAAGATCCGGAAAAAGAAGTTAAAAATGCCCTTGAAAACCCCTTGGGAACAAAAAGAATAGGGGATTCCGTAAAACCTTCGGATAAGGTTACTATATGTTTTCCTGACAGGGTTAAGGGAGGCTTCCATGATAAAACCCACAGGAAGCTTTCGATTCCTTTGATATTAAATGAATTAAAGGAAGCCGGGGTCAGTGAAAAGAACATTAAGTTTTTGAATTCCACCGGACTTCACAGGAAAAATTTAAAAGCAGAATTTGAACAGTATATGCCTGTTGATGTGGTAAACAGGTTCTGGGGAGAAAGATTTATCAATCATGACAGTTCAATAGAAGACGAAATGGTATACTGCGGCGAAGATGAATACGGCGACTATGTGGATATTAATCGCCATGCCTTTGAGGCGGATTTTACCATTTTATTAGGTCATTGCAACGGAAATCCCTACGGAGGCTACAGCGGGGGATATAAGATGGCTGCAACTGGACTTACATCATATAAGTCCATAAGATGCCATCACAGTCCCGGCTCACTTTACAAGAAAGACTTCCTGCCCATTAGCGGCCACAGTCATTTCAGGCACCAATTAAGGGCAATAGGTAAGAAAATGGAAGAAAAAATGGGAAGGGAATTCTTCACCGTAGACTCGGTTATCGATACCCAGGCAAGAATCATTAAAACTTTTGCCGGAAAAATCGACGATGTAGAAAAAGCCACATGGCCCATTGCTGCCCAGCGCACGGAGGTTACCTTAGATGAAAAGGAAAAGTTTGATGTAGTTGTTGTGGGAATTCCACGAAACTTCCACTACGGTCCGGGAATGGGTTCTAATCCGATTCAGTTCATGCAGGCTATCGGTGCGGTAGTTTCCCGTTGTTCGGACATACTTAAAAAGGATGGGGTTGTTATAGCAGCATCCATATGTGACGGCTGGTTCAATGATGAGTGGTTCCCCTACGGACGTGAATTATACGGTCTTTTGCAGAATTGCAACGCACCCTGGGAATTGGCCAGGTATGAGGATGATATTGCAAACCGTCCCGAGTATATATATAAGCACAGGCACGCTTATGCTTACCATCCCTTCCATGGTTTCTCTATGGCTTATTTTGGCGGAGTTGCCCTAAATAATACAAGAGCGGTCTATGTTATCGGCGCCAAGGAACCCGGCTATGCAAGAGGTATGGGATGCATCACCCGGGCAACCTATGAAGAAGCCATTAAGGATGCCGAAAAATACGTAGGAAAAGATCCTAAGATATTTGTCTTACCGGATTATCTCTCTTCGAACCCGGTGCACTTTTTCCTTAATAAATAAAGGCATCTGATTTAAAGACATATAAAAAACAAACAGCGGAGTTATTATGGCAGGACAGAATATTTATATGGAATGCTATTCGGGAGCCAGCGGAGATATGATAGTAGCCGCCCTTTTGGACTTGGGAGCCGATAAAGAGGTTCTCTTAAGCGGTTTAAAGAGTTTAAATATAAGCGGCTACAGAATAGAAATATCCAGGCTCAAAAAAAACAGTACTGAAGCTTGCGACTTCAATGTTATTATGGAAGAAACCAGCTTTGATATACCGGAAAGAAATTTATTTGACATATATAAAATAATTGATTATTCTTTAATAAGTGAAAATGCTAAGGATATTTCTAAGAAAATATTCAAAATAAAGGCGGAAGCATTAGCCCATGCTCATAAGACAAATATAGAGAACATATACTTTCATGAAAGAGGGGCGGTTGATTCCATAGTAGACATTGTCAGTGCTGCCGTTTGTTTGGATAACCTAAATATAGATGATGTTATATTATCGGATATTTATGACGGCTGCGGCACCGTAGAATGCCGCAGCGGCATAATTCCCGTGCCGGTACCTGCCGTGGTCAGCATTGCTGACAGGTATAAGCTGAATTTAAAAGCTACAAACATCAGGGGTGAAATGGTAACCCCTACGGGAGCTTCTATCCTTGCCGGAATCAGAACAAAAAAAGATTTGCCTGAAAATCATGAAATAAGAAGGGTAGGTATCGGGGCCGGGAAAAGAATTTATCCCAATGAGGGAGTGCTGCGCATATATTTATTTTGAGTTTATGATACAGACAGCCAAGTAAGGCAAATCATGATGTTTAATTGACATTGTAATGATATTTTAGGAGGAGAAGATGAATAGAAAATTTACTACAAATGAAGTAATTTTAAGCGGACTCTTATTGGCTACGGGAATAATATTGCCCATGATATTCCATATGTTTAGTTTAACAGGGCCTATAGCCTTGCCCATGCATATTCCGGTTTTAATGGGAGGATTTTTATTGCCGCCCCAATTAGCCTTGCTCTTAGGCATAACCACCCCCTTTGTAAGCAGCGTGATGACGGGAATGCCGGTTTTCTTTCCGATGGCAATAATCATGTCGGTTGAATTGGGGACCTACGGCCTGACTGCATCCTTAGCGTCAAAAAAGTTTAAACTTTCCCCTGTTCTTTCATTGATATCATCCATGGCAGCAGGCAGGATTGCCGCAGGTCTTACGGTTGCATTCCTGGTAATGATGTTCGGAGTAAATATGAATCCCTTTATGTTTGTAAAAGGCGCAATAATTACGGGGTTGCCGGGAATTATTATTCAGTTGATCTTCATACCTTCATTGGTATATGCAATCGAGGGATATAAAAGGCGCAAATATATGAATGATTAAAGGGAGGAAGTGTTTAAAATAAGCATATTGTATTTTTTAATCACATTATTTGCAACTACTTTAGGGTCAACTTCCGGGATGGGAGGGGGAGTTATCATAAAGCCGGTGCTTGATGCATTTGGTCATTATGATATTGAAACCATAAGCGTTCTTTCTTCCGTTTCGGTTTTTTAAATGTGTTTGATATCCGTATCTAAAAAAATCCGTGCCGGTAATGATATTAAATTAGATGTCGCAGTCCCTTTGTCAGTTGGAGCAGTTGGGGGAGGGTATTGCGGAAATTATATCTTTGAAACGGCCTTGGCAAATCAAAATGCAAATATCGTAAAGATAATTCAAAACAGTCTCTTAGGTTTGATGTTAGCAGTCATCTTTATATATATGCTGAATAAGGATAAGATAAAGTCGTTAAATCTTAAAAGTAAGTTCTGGCCCATTAGTATCGGATTTTCCTTAGGCATGATTTCTTCCTTTCTTGGTATCGGAGGAGGACCTGTTAACGTAGCGGCATTTGTATTTCTCTTCGGTTACAGTGCTAAAACGGCTTCCTCCGCATCTTTGATTACAATTCTATTTTCTCAAATATCAAAACTCCTATCTGTTTTATTGGGAACGGGATTTGGAGCATATGACCTTACCATCCTGCCCTATATGTTGATAGGGGCAGCAACAGGGGGATTTTTGGGCTCTCAAATCAGCAGGAGACTTTCGGAAAAAAATGTAGTTTTATTCTTTAATATAACCCAAATTTTAATTTTTTTAATATGCATGTTTAATATTTACAATACCATTCTTTACTTGTAAAATCCCAAGATTTATAATATTATTGAAATAAAGACCTAGGCGGGGTGAATCTATGGATAAGTCTCAAGGAAAATTAACTGTGGCCGAAAGGTCCTGGATACTGTACGATGTTGGAAATTCAGCCTTTATAATGCTCATATCGACAATTATACCCATTTATTTTAAAAATGTTGCTTCATTGGACGGGGTTACACCTGCCAATTCAACTGCTTACTGGGGATATGCCATGTCGGCCTCTACCCTGATAGTGGCGATTTTGGGCCCCATTTTGGGAGCATTGGCAGATACAAAAGGATATAAAAAACCTTTATTTACCTTGTTTTTAATGTTGGGAGTAATCGGGTGTGCTGCACTTTCCCTGCCGGTCCCCTGGCTGGTTTTTTTGGTTATATTCGTGTTTTCAAGAGTAGGAATTTCAGGAAGCTTTATATTTTACGATGCCATGCTTCCGGATGTC
Organism: Tissierellia bacterium; assembly: GCA_012520455.1. Classification (GTDB taxonomy): domain Bacteria; phylum Bacillota; class Clostridia; order Tissierellales; family Sedimentibacteraceae; genus Sedimentibacter. Next base: position 3,711 of record JAAYOE010000101.1, on the reverse strand, counting down.
ACAAGCGATGACAGGATGGACCTCTTGTCTTCTCACGGTTATGCCTGGGGCTACATAGGAAGCTGTATTCCTTTTACCATAAGCCTCATAATAATTTTGTCAGCGGAGAAGTTAGGCATAACCACGGCCTTTGCAACAGGGGCGGCATTTATTCTGAATGCCTTGTGGTGGTTCTTGATTAGTCTTCCCCTCCTTAAAAATTACAAGCAGATTCATTACATAGAAGTGGATGAAGCACCGGTAGCCATGGCATTTAAGCGCCTGGGCAGAACCTTTAGAGATATAAAAAAACACAAGGAAATTTTTGTGTTTTTGCTTGCCTTTTTCTTTTACATCGATGGGGTCCATACAATAATCAGCATGGCTACATCATACGGCAAAGACGTGGGCATAAGCGACAATAATCTGCTTTTAGCTCTTCTTTTAACCCAGGTAGTTGCCTTCCCCTGCGCCATAATCTTCGGTAAATTGTCAAAAAAATATAAGACTGCAGCCTTGATTAATGTGTGTATTTTGGGTTATTTTTTGATTACCCTCTTTGCCCTCCAGTTGGATAAAGCATGGGAGTTTTGGTTTCTGGCCGTTTGCGTTGCTGTTTTCCAGGGGGCTGTTCAAGCCTTGTCCCGGTCATATTATGCAAAAATAATACCAAAGGAAAGTTCCAGCGAATACTTTGGTTTTTACGATATTTTCGGCAAGGGAGCATCCTTCACCGGAACCACCCTCATGGGTCTTACCACCCAGCTTACCGGCTCTTCAAAATTTGGTGTATTGATTATCAGTGTCATGTTTATAATAGGCTATGTAATATTTAAGAAAGCGGTTAAATTGCAAGATTTGTCATCATGAGCCAGGAACTCAGGGTTCTTGGCGGATACTTGAAGATGACAGTACCCCCGTCCCCTTGTCACCTGTAGAGAAAGGAGTAAATATGTCGATCGTAGCCTCTTTTATAGTTCCTCATCCTCCTCTTATAATTCCTGAAATAGGAAGAGGAGAAGAAGAAAAAATTCAAAAGACCATTGATGGTTACCACAATATTGCACGACAAATTTCGCAGATTAAGCCGGATACAATAATTGTAACCACACCCCATTCGATTATGTATTCGGACTATATACATATTTCGCCCGGAAGGGGGGCAGGGGGAGATTTCCGTGAATTCGGCCACCGGAATGTTTCCATGGAGGCCGAGTATGATACAGACTTGGTCAGGGAAATTTCAGCAGAAGCAGAAAATGACGGTCTTCCCGCCGGAACCTTAGGTGAGAAAAAGACCTCCCTTGACCATGGTGTTATGGTACCCCTTTATTTTGTGAACAAATACTACAAGGATTATAAGCTGGTCCGCATATCCATATCCGGCCTGTCTTTTCTGGACCACTACAGATTCGGCAAGTGCATCCAAAGGGCTGCAGATAAAAGCAACAAAAGAATCGTATTTATCGCAAGCGGGGACTTATCCCACATGCTCAAGGAAACAGGCCCTTACGGCTACAGGGAAGAAGGAGTCATATTTGACAGGGAAGTAACCAAGGCCATGGGGACAGGAGATTTCTTGGAATTTCTTAAATTTGACCCGGACTTCTGTGAAGCTGCCGCCGAGTGCGGGCTCCGGTCCTTCATAATAATGGCCGGTGCCTTGGACGGGAAAAAAGTAAGCTCGGACCTCTTGTCCTATGAAGGACCTTTCGGAGTGGGCTATGCCGTGGCAGCCTTTAAGCTTTTGGGAGATGACGAAGGCCGCAGGTTTGATGAAATCTACTTAAGAGAGGAAAAGGAAAGGATAGAAGCCTTAAAATCCACGGAGGATGAATATGTGCGCCTTGCCCGCCAATCATTGGAAACCTATGTAATCAAACGAAAGGCAATTAAAAGACCTGATGATTTGAGCCCGGATCTGATAAATAATAGGGCCGGGGTCTTTGTATCCTTGAAATTAGACGGCAGCCTAAGAGGCTGCATTGGAACAATTTCTCCAACAACCCCAAGCATAGCCGATGAAATAATTCGAAATGCAATAAGTGCCGGTACGGAAGACCCCCGGTTTCCGCCTGTTTCCGAAAAAGAGCTTTCGAGATTGGAATACAGCGTCGACGTTCTAGGCAAGGCAGAGGAAATAGGGTCTATGGATGACCTTGACCCTGTGAGATACGGTGTCATAGTTTCAAAAGGACACAGGAGGGGGCTCTTATTACCTAATTTGGAGGGGATTGACACGGCAGAAGAACAGGTTTCCATAGCTTTGAGAAAGGCAGGCATTTCTCCCCGTGAAGACTACCGGCTTGAAAGATTCGAGGTGGTAAGGCACAAATGAGTAAAGTAATATGCGGTTTATGTCCCCACCACTGCAAGTTAAGCGAGGGCCAAACCGGCTTATGCAGGGCAAGAAAAAATTTAAGGGGCCAAATCACTCCAATAAATTACGGCAAGCTTACGGCTCTAGCCCTTGACCCCATTGAAAAAAAACCCTTAAACAGGTTTTATCCCGGAAGTAATATCCTGTCTGTAGGGAGCTTCGGCTGCAACTTAAAATGCCCCTTTTGCCAAAACCATCACATATCCATGGCCGGGGAGAATGAAATCAGGACTCAGTCTGTGAAGCCGGAGGATTTGATAAGTATTGCCCTGGACCTTAAGGACAGGAAAAATATAGGCATAGCATATACCTATAATGAGCCCCTGGTAGCCTATGAATATGTCATAGACTGTGCAAAATTGGCCAGGGAAAAGAATTTGAAAAACGTGGTTGTAACAAACGGCTGTTTCTGCCAAGACCCCATGAATGAATTATTGCCTTTAATTGATGCCGTAAACGTTGACTTGAAAGGATATACTCCTGAGTTTTATAAAAGGTTAGGCGGGGACTTAGATACAGTTATAAATTTCATTAAACTTGCAGCTAAATTCTGTCATGTGGAGATAACTACCCTCATAATCCCCGGTGAAAATGACGGGGAAGATGAAATGAGAGACCTGTCGGAATTCATATCCTCTGTGTCTTCTGACATACCTCTTCATATATCAAGGTTTTTTCCCTCCTACAGGATGACGGATAAGAGACCTACGGAAGTTAAGGCTGTTTACGGCTTGGCTGATATAGCAAGAGAAAAACTAAAATACGTCTATGAGGGAAATTGCTGAAGGTGGTGAGTGCTTTGTCACGATTTCTGAAGGGTTTGATATTGGGTGCAGCAGCTATAGCTCCCGGAGTCAGTGGGGGAGCATTGGCGGTAATATTTGGCTTGTATGATAAAATTACATATTTCATCGCCCACTTAAACAAAGATTTTAAGGAGAATATCCTTTACTTTCTGCCAGTGGGCATTGGAGGTCTTGTAGGAGTCTTAGTCTTCAGCAGAGTCATAGAATACCTTTTTCATAATTACGAGATTGAGGTAAAGTACGCCTTTATAGGCCTGATATTAGGCACCATGCCTTTGGTAGCAGGGGAGGCAAATAAGAAAGGCTACAATCATAAATATTTGATAGCCTTTGCCATAACTTTCTCAATAACCTTGCTTGCCGCTTATTTAGAAAACAAAGAAATCAATGTTATAATGGATGCAAGTGCCGCACCCCTTAATTTGATTGCTTACGGTGCCATAATAGGTTTCGGAACCATAATTCCCGGAATAAGTTCATCGATAATGCTGATGTTTATTGGAGCCTATGAAATAGTCATAGGGGCTATTTCAAACATTAAACCGG
>JAAYOE010000100.1 GCA_012520455.1 Tissierellia bacterium | reverse complement strand
TGGAGTCCCAAGGCAAGGCCTATTACTCCGTATACCATGAAGGTCCTGAAGTATTCCCCAAGGAGGGCGTTGCCAAACAAGGACAAGCCTATTTCAGGAGACATGATGAACATTGAGTTAAACAAAAGGGTACCCATGATTGCATGTTTTACTCCTGCCTTTTGGGTTGAAGCTCCCCCAACTAAGAGGGCTGCAACAGAAAACATACCTATCTGAGTATGTGCACCGTAAGTGTTGAGGGTACCCATATTCTGCAGGTATATAATTTGACCCCAGGCAGCAAATACGGTTGACATTATGGTTGCAATAATCCTGGTCCTATCCACATTTATACCGGATACTTCAGAGATGTGCTGGCTTTGGCCAACACTTCTGAAATCCTGGCCTAATTTCGTCTTCAAAATCAACTCGTTGAATATACATAGGGCTACTATCAAGAGGCCTGTAACTACCGGAACTTTTCTTACCTTCATAAGGTTTGAACCCGTTGAAATGGCATAAAGGCTGATTCCAATCATAACCAAGGACAGGATGATGTTTATTACCGTCATTGTCTTGTTATGCCTGTACAAGGCGGGATTCTTTTTGTTTCTTATTATTTTCCAGATCTGTAACAAAAGGATTGCCGCAAAGACAACTAATATGGCCCACATGAAGGGGATCTCCCAAATTTTGTCCAGGGCGTATTTAAGTCCGCCTTTATCATAGGCTCCCATGTCCACGGTCATTCTCACCCCAACCCCGTCAGGTTTTATCATGGGATGGGTGCTGGGAACTTTTATTATAACGCCTACAACAAAGAGGAACAAAAATTGATATATTCCATTAGCAAAATAACCTACCATAAGGCTGGCAATCATCTCCTGGCCCCTTGTCTTGTTGTATAATAGACCTGTCAGGTACCCGAACAGGGTTGCGATGGGCAGGGCAATAAGCATTGTTAACAATAGTCCGTTTAGACCGCCCCATCCGAAATATATCACGATTGCCAGGGCTATTTGTCCTGCCATGGCACCGACAACTATTCCAAAGTTCAGTCCCAGACCTGCCACTACCGGTATTATCAAGGATAAAACAAGAAATGCGTTTCTGAAAAAACGGCTTGATAATTCCGTAAGGAAAAAGTTCATAGTTACCCCGTCTGACACCAAGAATCCAAATAAAGTAAAGGCAACGAATATTAATGAAACGACATTGTCCGCCAGCCAGGTTGATACTTTGGATGTATTTAATCTATCGGAGATATTTGCATTATTCATTAATTATCGCCTCCTTTAACCTTTGTCAGAGCATAGAGGATAATTCCGTTCTGGATTATCATTCGGAGTATTTCGGATAAGTCTGTTCCTTCAAACAATTGGTTTGCTACGGGAAGGGCAGTTGTAAACAGGCCCTGGTATATTAGTACGCCAATTATTACATGGGATACCCTTGCTCTTTGAGCCGAAGCTCCTCCTATTAATACGGCGGCAACCGCTGCAAATGCCATCATCAAGGGTGCCGTATAAAGCTGGGCGTAGCCGTAGCCCTGGGAATAAACAATAATACCGATGGCTGCTAAAATCGTAGACAAAACATTTGCTTTTATCCTGCACCTGTCTATATTTATACCAGAAGATTGGGCGAATTTCGGATTTATACCTCCCGCTGATATGGCTATACCTGATTTTGACCTAAAATACAGCCAAACTATGGTGCAACATATTAAGAACAATAAAAGCATTCCCGTTGGGATAATTATTCCGGTTTCACTGTTTACGGCGATCAATCCTTCTTCCGCAAATAATGAAAACCTCAAGAAATTGCTCAATATCTGCGCTCCGCCGATTGCATCAAGCTGGATTGTTTCCCTTAATCCCTTTCCTATAAACCATCCCATGTTGGGGCTTTTGAAGGGTATCATGAGCCAGGCCAGACACATGGCAGCTACTATTGAAAATCCGGTATAGGTGGCGATTGTCATTTCCGAGCCCTTAACTGCATTTAAGAGCCTACCGTACAAGTAGCCTACAAAGGCCGCCAAGGGTATGGCAAAAGCAATTGCTACAAATAACCATGCCCAGCCCGTAAATCCGAATTCTATCGAGCAGACTAAGGCAAATAAGCCGCACACTATACCTACCGGCAAGGCAAAGTTAGGACCTGTTCCCGATTGAATCGACGGAACCATTGCCAATACCAATATGCCGTTCATACCGGCACGCTTTATCGTGTCGCTTAACAAGGTTATGACGGATATACCTAAGGCGCCTCCGGCAATAAGCAGGAGTACCCAGAAACCGCCTATAAAAATTGTAGGAAATCCGATTTTATTTACTATATCGTTGAAAGTGGTTTTCTTTCCTTTTACTTCTACCATCATGCTTCCCTCCCTTCTGAATTTCCATTTGCGCTGCCTGACATCATCAAGCCGAATTCAGCATCAGGTGCATCGGGCGGAAGCTCTCCCTCTACCTTGCCTTCGCAAATTATCAGAATTCTGTCGCATATGCTTCTCAATTCAGCTAATTCAGAAGAAGTCATAATAATGGTCATACCTTCATTATTAAGCTGCTTGAGTAAGTCAAGGACTAATTTTTTGGCCCCTATGTCAATTCCCCTCGTAGGCTCGGAAACCAAGAGAAGTTCGGGATTTAATGTCAATGCCCTTGCAACACACACTTTTTGCTGGTTGCCCCCGCTCAGGCTGCCTACCCTCTGCATGGAGGAGGTACACCTTATATCCAAATCCTTTATCATTTTATTGGCATGGGCTCTTATTCTGGCGGAATCCTTCAGTTTAACGGGACCAAAATTATTTAAAAATTCGTTGTTTATCTGCATTGCCGTAAATGCAATATTTGATTCTATCGATTCATCCAAGAGGAGGCCGACCCCTCTCCTGTCTTCGCTTACAAAGGCGATTCCTGAATTAATTGCAGATTTGGGATCATTCAAAGTTAATTTTTTGCCTTTGAATACAACATCACCTTTTGCAGGGAATATTCCCATTATACCGTTGGCTATGCCTAATTTCCCCTGGCCTGCAAGTCCGCCTATGCCTACTATTTCGCCTTTTTTCACTGTTAAATCAACACCCTTTACTCTTTCGCCGGGCATTGCAACCTGTAAATCCTTTATGTCTAATATTGTTTCATCAACAATATTTCTGTTTCTTCCTTCTTCCCTGTCTATGGCTATGCTTCTTCCCACCATCAACTGGGCTATTTCATATTTATTGGTGTCTTTTATATTTTTTGTGGCTACGTGCTCTCCGTCTCGCAAAACGGTTACAACATCAGCCACTTCTATAATTTCATCAAGCCTGTGGCTTATAAATAAAATACCGATACCCTGACCGGCAAGTTTTTTAATTGCTTTTAACAGATTTGCAGCTTCTGCTTCAGCTAAAACTGCAGTGGGCTCATCAAAAACAAGGATCTTCAATCCTGTTTTATCGATTTCCCTTGCAATTTCTATAAATTGCATATGACCCACCGGAAGGCCTGCCACCTGGACATATTCTTCTATGTTCATGTCCAGTACATCCAAGGCTTTCCTCGTGTCCTCGTTCATTCTTTTTATATCCAGTGTTTCCAGTCGTTTCCCGAATATAGAGCTCACTAGGTTAGGTTTTGTAATTTCCCTGTTGAGCTTGATATTTTCCATGATGGTAAAGCCGGGAATGAGCATAAACTCCTGATGAACCATGCCGATCCCATAGTCCATGGCATCATGGGGACTCTTGATATCTGCGACTTTGCCTTCTATTTCTATGGTTCCTTCAAATCCGCCGGTTGTATGAATCACCGACATTCCAAAGAGAATATTCATCAAGGTTGATTTACCGGCCCCGTTTTCACCTATCAGGGCATGGATCTGGCCTCTTTTAAGCTCTATGTTAATATCCTTAAGCACCTTGTTTCCTGAATATTCTTTGGAAACATTAATTAATCTTAGAAGGTTATCACTCATTATTACCTCCTCAATTATGACATTACTAATTAGCAAAGGAATGTACCAGAAGTTCCTAGTAAGAAATTCTGAAACATTCCTTAATACTTACATAGTTTATTTATAGTATTAAATTTGATTAATTAATGATATGTTCTTCTCCGTATGTTAAGAAGTCCATCATGATTAATCTGAAATGAGGAATTTCTAATCCTTCTTCTGTGTATGGGCTTGTTGTAACTGATAATTTTGCGTAATCAGCCATTTTTTCTTCAAGAACTTTTACGTCAAGCTCATCACCTACGTTGCCATTAAGCCACTCAATAATATATTCGGTGGATGCTATTGTATTCATCATGGCAACAGGTACCGGCCATGTTGAGAATCTTCCTAAAACTCCTTTTGCCTTCAATGCTTTTGCTGTTTCGCTTATAACTTTTTCCATAGCTTCAACGGAATATCCTGTAGACTCAATACCTAAAGCGGACGGGAATCCGTGGTATGGTGACGGGCAGCAAGGCTGCGGATAAATTGCTCCTACATCGCTTGTTGCTTTGATAAGCGGAGTCTGCATTGCGCAGTTTGTTGAGAAGAAGGCCGTATCTTTTCCAAATCTGTCAACTAATTTCGGCACGTCTTCAAGTATGAACTGCTGTGCTCCCGGTACTCCAACGTCGCTTGTCGGGTCAGGTGCCGTTGCATCGTAGAATTCTAATCCGATTTCTTCACATTTGTCCATCATTAACTGACGCCTTGCAGCAAGCATTACGATTGACATATGTCTCGGGAATGAATAGTGTACCAAAGTTTTTGCGCCTAATTTCTGAGCTTGTACAGGGATGGCATCTCCCATCTTCAACTCGTCAGGATTAAGTATTAAGTTTGCTCTTTCAGCAACGTCAGGCGGGTTTTCCTGTGGTGTACAGTAAACGATAAAGATGTCATCACGAGTTTCCAACAGCTTATCTACTGCTGCATTTGTTCCCGGAACAGCTTGATTTATTATCAATCCCTTAACATCCGGGTTAGCGCCTATCTTTGCTATTGTAGAAATCATTTGCTCTTGTTCGGTCATGAAGTTATCAGGCCACAACACGTGCATGATCTTGTCTTCGCCGTATTTTTGAACCATTTGTTCAGCTGAACGGTATTCTTCCTCGTTTTGAGAAAGGGTGTTCGTTACGATGGCTATAATGCCTTCAAAAGGTTCTTCTCCTGCCGGTTGTTCTGCCGGTTCTTCTCCGCCCGGCTCCTCAGCAGGTTCTTGTGCCGGCGGTGTTTGTGTTTGCTGTCCACATGCTGCCAATGACAACACCATCACTAATGCCAGCAATAAGCTTATAAATCTCTTCATTACTTGTCCCTCCTAATTATACAATTAAAAAATATGTAACCTCATTATAATTGAATATAAATGGGTTGTCAAACTATTTTTGAAAACGTTGTACCGTTTTGCCACAAACTATTCGTAATGTCTGAATAATACGTACAGTTTGCGCCTGTTGAAGTATGGCATTTTTATTGGAAAAGCTTAAAAAGGGAGGCTTGCTCCCTAATCTTCAAGATTATCCAAAAACTTTCTCATTTTTCTTTTTTGGTCCGGGGTCAGGAATCTCTCAAAATTTCTCAAATCCTCAATTTTTTTCTTGTATTCCTTCTCTCCGTACTGCTGTTTGAGTTTTTTGCTCATTTCTCTTGCATCCCTCAAAACTTCTTCTTCCGATTTGCCTTCATATTTCTTTTTAAAGTCTTGGAACTGCTTGTTTTTCATAAAGTCTTCAGCTTTAGCTTCCGCATCCTTAAATTCCTTGCTCTCCTTGATTTTATTGATTTCACTATCATTTCTAAATATATTTGACATCCGGCTACCTCCTATATGTTATATAATATGCCGGTGATGCCGTTTGATTACAATTTTCTGCCTGCGGGCCAGTGTTTATCATGTAACATAATCCTGCCGTCAGAATATCATATATGGAGATATCTATAAGAAGGTGATACTATTCCTGTTCAAATATTATTATATTTTTTAGCTGCTAAGTACATTCTTGACAGCAAGCAATTAAGCGGTGTTGTTTCCAAGCTTTCGGGAACGGGCAGGACCTTAACCCAAGGGATAATTAAGAATCCTGAAAAGATGGAAAGCTTGATAGGCATGGTCAGGACCTTTGCCCCTTTAACTTCACCCCAGACTGTATCAAAGGTAAATACATATCTGCCGGCAGTGGAAAAAGCAAGCACCCTGCTGAGCATGTACTCCTTCATAAACAGGGCACAAAATTATGCCCCCATCACTGCCTTAGATGCCAAAACACCCGTGGATAAGATAACGGCATTATTGAAAAACGGTAATATTCCTATCGCAAAACTGATGGCAAAGCCCCTGTTAGCAGGTAACATGGAAAAAATCATGAGTGCCCTGGCAATGAATATGGCTAAAACCGGAGGCTTAAACGAAGTGCTTGCTTCTTTAGGCAAGGGTGATGGCAAAAATATTAACGAGATTCTCTCATCTCTTACCGGCAATAAGGATAATCCTGATTTAAGCTCTTTATTGGAGACATTTATGCCCATGATTAATGATGTCATGTCTTCTTCAAATAAACCGGATGATTCAAAGGAGCCTCCTGAGGAAGAAATATTTATAAGTGCTGACTTTGATGATACCAAGACTCCCCCCCAACAGGAAAAAATCGCAAGAAATGAAAAACAAATTCAAAAACCAATCCGGATAAGACAAAAAAGAAGAAGGTATAAGCAAAAAGATTCTTAATCTTACGGATTAAGAATCTTTTTTTGTTCACCGGGGACGGTTCTTTTCGTTCTTTGAGATGATGACAATACCCCCGTCCCCTTGTCATCATCCCCTTGATTTGTAGAGGTTTCTGTTATCCAAAAGCCATATTTTATCGGTGAATTGTCCCGGCTCTATTGTCTCTAATGAATGCTCAAAATCAAACATCCTGGCATCAATTATATCCAGAAAATGCAGAAGTTCCGCTTCAGGTGTCATTGGCTTTTTGGGGCTGCCAAACTCAGGCTCATAGTGGTGGGACAATACCATATGCTGTAAAAGAATACTTTTTTCCCTGTCTATACCAAGCTTTTCGCCTTCTGTATCAATTTCCTTTATGCCCTGGATTATGTGGCCTAACAATTTGCCTTCCATGCTGTAATCAGCTACTATGCCGTATTCATCGGATTCCATTTCCAGTATTTTACACATGTCATGAAGTATTACTCCGGCATATACATAATCGGCATTTATAAAATCATATACCTGACACAGCTTTTCTCCTGACCGGAGCATGCGGAGTATATGATATAAAAGCCCTCCCCTGTAGGAATGGTGGTTTCTTTTTGCTGCCGGATAATAGTAGAGTTTATTTTCATATTTTTTAAGGATATTGTAAGTTAAGTTTCTGATTTCCGTATCCTTGATTTTCTTTATATAGGACTTTACATCTTCAAGCATTTCGTCAGGTTCAATGGGTGCCGCAGGTATTAATTCTTGAATTCGGACCTGGTCTTCAGGTCTTTTTTCTCTTATTTTGTTGACCTTGAGCTGCCTGACTCCATTCCATTCCAGGACTTCTCCCCTTATCTTGACGATTGGGTTTTCTTCGATTAATTTTTCTGCCTCATAGGAGTAATCCCACACCTTTGCATTTATTTCACCCGTTTTGTCCACTAAATCTATATCAATATATTGTTTTCCGTTGGTAGTTTTCTTCACTTCATAATACTTAATCAGATAAAAGCCGTCGGCCTTTTCTCCCGGCCTGAGCTCTGCAATAGTTTTGTTTGTATTAATCAGGCTTTTCATCTGTTCCCTTGATTTATCATTAAGCATATCTGCAATACTTTGACTCATAATCTGCCTCTTTCTTTTTATTTTATACTTAATTATACCATACTTATGCAAATCAATAAAGAAAATTTGTCGAAACAAAAAGGCTCGGGAAATTCCCGAGCACAGGATCTCAAGAGATCCTTCGGGCTAAAGCCCTCAGGATGACACTAATTACCTTGCTATTGAAGCAGACATGCTGTCTTGATACCAGTTAACCTTATACCCCAATGCTTCTGAAACCAAACGAAGAGGAACATAATCACCTCTTGCGGCAAATTCCATCCCCTTAACAATATACTTATTGCTATCTTCATTATAGGTATATTCTAGTTCAAGAGCATTAAATAAATTCTTTGCTAAAACAAATGTTACTCCATTTTCAAGTATAGGAACACTGTCAAAGCCTATCGGCAAACCTTCAAGCATTACGGTTATCTGCGAATTATCCTTTTCATATACTAATTCCCCGCCAACTATAGTTGCTAAAGGAAGTATATTCATTATATCCCTGTCAGGGCATGTCATATAATCCCTGTCTAATACAACAAAGTCAGCTAATTTTCCAACTTCAATAGAACCTTTAATATCTTCCTCAAATTG
>JAAYOE010000099.1 GCA_012520455.1 Tissierellia bacterium | reverse complement strand
CCTTGGAAAATGATTGGGGGATTGAATTTTCCCATTCGATTGAAGAACAAATAGGCGGGCAATTGAAAGCAGGTTTTGTTTTAGCAGATATTTTTGAAGATACAAACGGTTCAGGAAGGCTTCACGAGCTGAATGTGCCTACCTTTTATGCGACAAAAGCAATAAAAATATGAAAGGGTTTAAAAAAAGTACTAAAATTCGAGAACGAAAAGAACCGTCCCTAAAAACTTAAAAACTAAAAAGTTTCAGTGGTCGATTCCGCTTCTAGAAGTCACTCCCTGCTTGTAATAGTGCTTTATTTCAACCATTTCGGTTACCAAGTCAGCCATTTCAATGAGCTCCTCAGGTGCATACCTCCCGGTCAGCACGACCTCAACCTTCGGAGCTTTATTCTTTAATGCATTGATTACATCGGAAACCCTTAGCAGCTTATAATAGAGGGCTATATTAATTTCATCAAGAATTATCAAGTCGTATTCTCCATTAGACAAAAGAAGGCCGCATTCGTCCAAGCCTTTTTTGGCTGCTTCTATATCTGCTTCTTCAGGGTCTTCAATTATGAAACAGCCTCTTCCAAACTGCTTTATTTTAATATTGTCTAAGTAGTTTTCAATCTTGGTTTCATTGTATTGCATATTTTTCACGAACTGGCCTATAAAAACTTTTTTGCCCGATAAGGCAGCTCTTAGGGCTACTCCAAAGGCAGCCGTTGTTTTCCCCTTTCCCTTTCCCGTGTAAACGTGAATATATCCTTTCTCCATATCTCTCCCTATTTAATCCGCACCGGCTTCCCTTTATAAGCAGTGGTAATATACACACCCGTAAAGACAAAAATTCCTCCAATTATCTGGACCAATGTTATTTCGCGACCCATTGCCCAGCTTATAAGGGCAGTAAAGACAGGGTTTAAATTCAAGAATATACCGGTCTTGGCGGCACCTATTTCCCTGACCCCTATATTCCATAAAACAAAGGACAACATAGAGGGAAAAAGAATTATGTATATAGCGGCTGTCAAGGCCAAGGAGCTCATATTTAAATAATTTACTCCGTTATTCAACGCAAAAGGAAATAACAATACAGTAGCAATAAGTCCTGATACTCCGGTAGATGTAATGGGGGGTACACTTGTCAGTTTCTTGCTTATCATTGAATACACAGTCCAAGCTATTATGGCAGCTATTATCAACAAATCTCCTTTGTTATACTCAACTGTCAATGCCTGGAGTAAACTACCCTTGGTTAAAACAATTAATACACCTAAGAATGAAATGAAAATTCCTAAAATATGATATTTTGTAACCTTCTCTTTTAAATAAATTGCCGACACTATGGCTATTAAACCCGGATTAAATGAGTTTACCAATGCGGCATTAAGGGGTGACGTATAATAAAGGGCATAGTATAGAAACAAATTATAGCCTATTACGCCAAACATAGATAAGCCTAAAATTTTAGGCCACTGTTTGAATACTTCTTTCCAATCGGGTTTTTCAATTCTTTGACCGACTGCCAAAAGAATGATGGAGGCAAACAGCCATCTTATGAATGTCAGGCCTACCGGGGTCAATTCCATGACAACCAAGGAGCCGAAAATATAATTGCCCGACCAAAATAAAACGCATAATATTAAAAGAATCCAAACTTTATATTTCTTCAAATTTATCTCCTCATAATAACTTTTTCTTTGGTGTGTTTTTGTGTTTTTGGGGACGGTTCTTTTTGTTCTTAATAAAGCTTTTTTTGGGGACGGTTCTTTTTGTTCTTAAAAAATCTTTTT
>JAAYOE010000098.1 GCA_012520455.1 Tissierellia bacterium | reverse complement strand
GTACTGCCGAAGCTATCAGAAATATTGTAAACAAACCTGTGGTTTCGGTGGAAATAAGCGTGGCAGATATCCTCTATGCCATTTATGAAGCAAAAAAATTCAAAGATAAAATAGGCATGGTGGTATATAAGAATGATGAGCTCGCCCAATTATATAAGCTGAAGGATTTCATAAATTTAGACTGTGAAATATTTGAATATGAAACCAAAAGTGAAATTATCGACAAGTTAAATGCCGCCACCTCATCAGGAAAGCTTACCCTGGTCGGTATTGGAGGGTGCATCAAGGAGACGGCCATTGAGCACAATTTGAATTATATTATAATTAAAAGCAGTGAAAAAAGCGTAAGAAACGCCCTCATCAACGCCGCCAACATATGTGAGCTGACAAGAAGCGATAAGGAAAGAGCAAAGAGGTATCAGACCATACTTGATTATTCGGGAGAAGGAATAATCTCATTTGATAAAAGCAACAAGGTAACTTCCATAAATGCAACGGCAGAAAAGATATTGGGTGTAAAATACAATGATGTTATAAACATGGATATGGGAGCGGTCAGCAATGATTTTAAAGTCCTCCTTGGAGATGGCAGCGAATTATGTAATAAGCTCACAAAAATAAACGGTAAACAGGTTTTAGTCAACAGAATCCCCATAATCATCGACAATGATACCTTGAGCGTAGTGGTAAATATTCAGGAGACCTCCAATATTCAAAAAATTGAGAGGAATTTGAGAGCTGAGCTTTACCGCAAGGGATTTGTAGCCAAGCACACATTTTCAGATATAATAGGAGATAGCGACATTATAAAGGAAACCGTCAATAAGGCAAAGAAAATCGGAAGAACGAACAGTACGGTTTTAATAACGGCAGAAACGGGCTGCGGCAAAGAATTGTTTGCACAAAGCATGCACAATTTAAGCAGGAGGATGGGAGGTCCCTTTGTTGCCGTAAACTGTGCGGCACTCCCTGAAAACCTTCTGGAAAGCGAACTATTCGGCTATGAAGAAGGAGCGTTTACGGGAGCAAAAAGAGGCGGTAAAATCGGCATGTTTGAACTTGCCCACAAGGGAACTATCTTTCTTGATGAAATCAGTGAAATTCCTTTGGGGCTCCAGGGAAGACTCTTAAGGGTTCTCCAAGAGAAGGAAATACAAAGAGTCGGCGGTGATTCGGTAGTTAATGTGGATATAAGAATAATAGTAGCTTCCAATAAAGACTTATTTGATAAGGTTGTTAAGGGCAGTTTCAGGGAGGATTTATTTTTTAGGATTAATGTTCTTGATTTGTATATACCTCCTGTCAGGGAAAGAAAGCAAGATATACCCTTACTGCTGGATAATTGTTTCAGGAGAATGGGCAGCAGAATAAGAGTAAAAAATTTCAGCAAAGAAGCCATGAATTGGATTTTGGAATATGATTGGAAAGGTAATGTGAGAGAAATAGAAAATTTTGCTCAAAGAATGTTTGTCTTGCTTGAAGATCATACATATATAGATATAAATGACATAGAAAATATTATTAATCATAATTTAGCAAGAAGTTTGGGCAAGAAATATTCCGGCGACAGCAAAAACAACCTGATACAAATTGAAATCGGCGATATTAAAGATATGGAGAACAAGATAATATTGGAAGCAGCCAAAAGGTACAAGGGTGATAAAACTATGTTAGCTGATAAATTGGGTATTAGCAGGACAACCTTGTGGAAGAAACTAAAAGAAATGGGAGAGCTTGTTTAAAAAATTAACATCCATTTTAAATTATTAACAAAATAAAGTATGCCTTTTGATTTTTTCTATAAAAAGCAAGCAAAGATAACAAAAATTGCTTGCTTTTATTTTGCTTTAGTTGGCACGTCAATTGCATTAACTTTTTTAGATAAATATGGGCATAAGTATGAACATAAATAAATATATTAATATTATTTATATAATAGGAGGTATTATGTCAGAGCAAACTGCAAAAATTAAAGAAAAAAAGAAGTTCAAGGTACCACACACTTACGTAATCATATTTACAATTGTTTTGATTATGGCTATCCTGACCTATATTATCCCCGCAGGGGAATTTGACAGAATTCAAGATGAGGCTACGGGAAGGACTGTAATTGACCCTGCATCTTATCATCCTGTTGACCAGAATCCGACAACCTTCTTTGAATTATGGAAGGCAGTACCCAGGGGAATGGTTGATGCAGCATCAATAATTTTCTTTATGTTTATTATCTCAGGCTCATTTGGCGTTATTCAGTCAACGGGGGCCATCGAAGCCTTCATAAGCAGGGTGGCATTAGCACTTCAAGGCAAGGATAAAATCATGGTGCCCATGATTGTCTTCATCTTTTCTATATTCGGAGGTACCATAGGTATGGCGGAAGAGGCAATGATATTTATCCCCTTGGGGATTGTCTTATCCAGAGCCTTAGGGTATGATGCCATAGTGGGAACATCCATGATTCTTTTAGGATGCGCATGCGGTTTTACATCCGGGTTTATGAATTCGTTTACGGTAGGAGTTGCACAAGGACTGGCCCAGCTGCCTTTGTATTCCGGAATTGAACTAAGGATAGTAATATGGTTTGTATTTGTTATTTTCACTAGTATATTTATTTTAAGATATGGGGCTAAAGTAAAAGCAGACCCTAGCAAGAGTGCTGTTTATGAATTAGAAATCGCGGAGAAGGATACTAAGGTTGACTTGAGCAACCTGAAGGAAATGACAAAATCCCATGTTTTTGTAATGCTGACCATGCTTGCAGGGTTTATTGCGATAATATACGGCGTATTTAAAGATGGGTGGTACATAACCGAAATTTCGGCAGCCTTCTTAGCCATGGGCGTTTTCAGCGGATTTTTCGGTAAAATGGGACCCAGCGACGTAGCCAAGGAGTTTATTTTAGGTGCCAAAGATATAGTATTTGGAGCATTGGTTGTAGGTATAGCAAGAGGGATACTGATGGTTATGAAGGACGGTATGATAATGGATACGATTGTTAATGCACTTGCAATCTTAATTCAGTCACTGCCAAGGTCAATATCCATATTAGGCATGTATGTGGTTCAGGTAATCCTCAGCATAATAATACCTTCCGGAAGCGGTCTTGCGGCAACAACCATGCCTATAATGATACCCTTGTCTGATGTTTTGGAAATAAACAGGCAGGTAGCAGTACTTACATATCAGTTTGGTGACGGAATATCAAACTCTTTTATACCTACGGCTGCATCCTGCATGGGCGCCTTGTCGGTAGCCAAAATATCCTATGAGAAGTGGATGAAATGGTCCTGGCCCTTGATAGTAGGATGGTTGGTTTTGGGAGGAATATTCTGTTTAATAGGAATGGCAATTAACTATGGACCTTTTTAAAAAAATTTCAGATAAAACAAGGAGGAGTTATGAGGCAGTATTCTAAGGATATGGATTATAATGAAGCGGTGCTGCTCACTCAGGAATTGGTAAGGATTCCGAGCCACAAGGACGTAGAAGACAGGGAATCTAAAGTTGCGGAATTTATATATGCTTATTGTAAGGAAAAAGGTCTCCAGGTAGAATATCAGCAAGTTGAGGGAAAAAGGCGGAATGTAATCGCCAGGCTAAAAGGAAATGGAACAGGCAAAACCCTAATGCTGAGCGGACATATAGATACCGTTCCCCCTTATGAGATGGAATATGATGACCCTTATAAGGGTGATATAGTTGACGGTTATTTGCTGGGAAGAGGCTGTAACGATATGAAGGGTGCCGTGGCATGCATGATTACCACCATGGTCAATATTAAGAATAAGGGGAAGGTCTTGGGAGGAGACATAATCCTTGCGGCGGTAGCAGGAGAAGAAGAAAAAAGCGACGGAACGGCCTTAGTCGTGAAAAGCGGAATTAATGCAGACGGGGCAATTGAAGGGGAACCGTCAAACTACGGGTATTCATTGGGACATAGGGGACTTGAATGGATTGAAATAAAATTTATAGGGAAAAGAGCTCACGGCGCTACCCCGGAATTAGGCATTAACGCTATTTCCAAGGCATCCAAATTCATTCAAAAGGTAGAAAAGGAGCTTATGCCAAAATTGCAGGAAAGAAAAAATGACTATATGGGACCCGACATCATGAATTTTGGCTATATTCACGGGGGAACGGCACCAAGTTTTGTAGCGGACACCTGTATCCTGCAATTTGACAGAAGATATACTCCCGGGCAAACAGTTGATGATGTTATTAAGGATTATCAGGATATTATTGATGAATTAAATGCGGAAGACCCTGAGTTCAATGCAGAAATAATCAGGATGGAAGAAAACCTGATGGATGACTTTGACCATGCCCCCTTAATTGCTGAGCCTGATTCACAAATTGCAAAAACAGTTAATAGAGTTTTAAGTGAATTTATTGGTAAGGAGCCTGAGTTAGTACAAAGGGGATGGACAGATGCAGGACTTCTTTCCACATACGGAAAAATTCCCACTGTTGTTACAGGTCCGGGAAATGTTAAGTGGTCTCATGCAAAGGACGAGAAAATTCCGGTTGTTGATTTGGTAAACTATGTGGAAATATATACCAAAATTGCCGAAGAATTTTGTAAGTAAAAAATTTATATTATAAAAAATTCTTTCACGGGCATAATATTTTTGAAAGGCT